>JBNKNP010000344.1:0-5262 GCA_050293905.1 Desulfobacteraceae bacterium
CTCCTCGATATTTTTTTTCTTGGTGGATTTGCCCGAGTTAACATCAATGGAGACCAGGGCTTCGGTTTGTTCAATAACCAGAAAACCACCGGATTTAAGCAAGACCTCTTTTTTATATATGGATGAAATCTGTTCTTCAAGTTGATGCTTGGTGAAAATGGGCTTTTCACCCTTGTAAAACTTGACAATGCTTTTTTGTTTCGGCGCAACAATGGTTATAAAATCTTTTACTTCTTTAAAAATTTCCGGGCTGTCTATTAAAATTTCCTTAACATCCGAGGTCAGATAATCCCTTAAAGATCTCACCGCCAGTGTCTGTTCCCGGTAAAGCAGCGATGGGGCCGTGTTTTTAACCGCCTTTTTATCAATATTTTTCCAGACCCGCATCAGGTAACGCAAATCTGCCTGAAGCATGGTTTTATTTGCATTCTTTCCAGCTGTCCGGACAATCATGCCGAATCCTTCCGGGACTTTTATCTTTTTTAAAATGCCGACCAGCCTCTTTCTTTCATCTTCATCACTGATTTTTCGGGAGACCCCTTTGGTAGTACTTCCGGGCATGAGTACGGAGAGCCTGCCCGGCAATGAAATAAAGGTGGTCAGCATGGCCCCTTTTTGTCCAATGGGATCTTTTGTGACCTGAACAATGAGTTCCTGTCCCTTTTTGATCAGGTTGAATAAGGCTTTGTCTCCTGAAGAAACATCCTGGAAATAATCCTTGTGAATTTCATTCTTTTGAAGAAAGCCGTTCTTTAATTCTCCATAATTGACAAATACAGCCTGGAGACTGGGTTCAACCCGGGTAACGATTCCTTTGTAGATATTCCCCTGGGTGACCTGTTTGGCCGTGGTTTCGATGTGAAATTGTTCGAGTTTGTTCTCTTTGATCGTTGCAATCCTGTGTTCATCAGGATCAAGTGCGTTGATCAGAATTTTAGTTGTCATTAATTTTTCTCTTGAAAATAAGTTCTTTATTATTGTTATGAGTCGGTTCAATTAATTAATGTTTGAGTCTTAATTAGTAAATTGAGTCATCCAAGTCAAATTTTTTTATAGATCATTGATTTGTTTTCAGCACGGTTTCAAGGCAATTTTTAAGTTCAACAATTTTAAAAGGCTTAACCAGCATCCCTTTGAACCCATAATCCTGATAATTTGCCAGAACCGGATCATTTGAGTAGCCGCTGATAACAATTGCTTTGGCCTTTGGATTTATTTCCAGGATTTTCAGAACCGCCTCTTTCCCTCCCATCCCGCCTGGAATGGTCAGGTCCATTAATACTACATCGTAAGGAAGTTGTTCGTTTTTGGCAGTTTGATAGGCTATAACGGCCTGTTCACCATCTGAAACAACAGTGGATTGAAAACCAAACCGGGTAATCATTTTTTTTGCTATGGCACAGACCTGTTCGTCATCATCCATGATCAGAATTCTGGCAGATTCAACAGGAAAGGAGTCTATATCATCCGGCATTGGCATGATGTCTTCTTCTGATGGATCTGCAGGCAAATAAATCTGAAAAATTGCACCGCAGCCGGTTTCGGAGAATACGGTAATCCAGCCGCTGTGTTTTTTGATAATTGAAAAAACAGTGGCAAGTCCCATCCCTGATCCCGTATGTTTGGTGGTAAAATAGGGATCAAATATCTTGGAAATGCATTGTTCGGAGATGCCGATTCCGTTATCCTGGATGACGATTTTAACATAATTCCCCTGGCAAAGAGAAGCCACTTCATTGTCTGCCAATTGAACATTCTGTCCGAATATGGTTAAAATGCCGCCATCGGGCATGGCATGCCGGGCATTGATGACCATATTGGATATGACCTGGTTGATTTGTCCCTTGTCCGCTTTCACCCGCATCAACTGGTCTTCAAAATGGGTGACCAGTTTGATATTACTGCCTGAAAGATTAAATTTTGCAGCTTCTTTGATCACCTGATCAATGTTGATGGTTTCCTTGATCGGGTCACCTCCCTTTGCAAAAACCAGAAGCTGCTGAGTCAGATCGGTTGCTTTGGACATGGAGCTTTCAGCATCCGCAATCAGTTGGGCCGCCTCTGTATCCGGTTCAATTTCCAGCCGGGCTAGAGCAATATTTCCGTAAAGGCCGGTAAGAATGTTGTTGAAATCATGGGCAATGCCGCCCGCCAGAGTACCAATGGAAGACAATTTTTCATTTTTAATGGATTCTTCAAGACGGAATTTTTTTCTGGTAATATCTTCAAGGATCAAATCAAAAAATATAATTTTATTGTTTTCATCCCTGACTGCCTTTCCAGTGACCGACAGGGTGATCACAGCCCCGTCTTTTTTTGAAAAAACTACTTCTTCATCATGCACATGTCCTGATTTACTGATTTTATCCAGGAATTCTTTTCTCTTTTTTCTGTCTTCATACAGGGAGGCAACAGGCATGTGCATCAGTTCCTCTTTGGAATATCCCAGTGTCTTTGCAAAAAAAGAATTCACTTCAATATATTTACCCGGATCTTCGGGTGTAGATCTTGCAAATCCGATCTGAATGTTTTCCACAATGGATTTGTATTTTTGTTCGCTGGATAATAATGCTTTCTCATCCTCATGATTTTTCAACGGGATGCTTTTTAACTTGCTGGTGAGAAAAAAAAGCATCATTGTGATAAATATCATGACGGATAAAATGCTGATAAAAACAGGTGAAAATGATGTATCCAGGCCCGAATCAGAGAGAAGGCAGACATAAACAAGGGTACAGGATAAGACGAACAGCAGTACGAAAAGAGCCTTGGACACCATCATGAACCGGTTGATATCTGATTGTGGATTCATAGATCCTCTCTTTTAATCAGAAACAGTTGATGACGATCAATTAAGTTCTTTTTGTTTAAGTATGTCATAATAAGTCAGGATTCTTTCTATATATTGAACCGGTTCCCAACCTCTTGCATAACCATATTTTGTTTTTTTATAGAATTTTGATTTGGATAACAATGGCAGGGTTGTCTTCAAATTCTGCCATTTTGTATTATCCAATCCCAGATTCCGGGCAATATCAAGGGCATCACTCACATGACCATAACCGACATTGTAACTGGCAAGGCCAAAGAGCAGTCGGTCATACTCTGTTTCAATATAATCAAATTTTTTTATCATCTTATTTAAGTATTTTATACCGGCCTTGATGCTTTGTGAAGGATTAAGACGATTTCTGATGCCCATTTCCTGTGCTGTTACATTTGTAACCTGCATCAATCCCCTGACATTGGTAAAACTTTTTGCATTGGGGTTGAAGTGCGATTCCTGGTACACAACGGCAGCCACCAGTTTCCAGTCCAGACCGTATTTTAAGGATTCTTCCATGATCATTTTCTGATATTTGGGCAGCCGGCTGGTAATCCGTTTGTGAAATCGTTTCAGATCATAGGGATCAGTCTCTTCAATGTTGGCATAATATTTATTGTGAATCTGTTGCAGCAGGCCGGTTTCATTGGCATAAAGAAAAAATTTATTGATCTGTTCAAGCATTAACTCACCATCTTTGTCTTTATTTACTGCCCAGGCCAGGGATTCCTTTTCAGCAATCGGGATGCCGATACGGATATCCGGGTAATAGCGCTGATTCAGATAGGCAATATTGTCCACTGCCACCGTAAACCGGATTTCCCTGTTATGCACCATTCTGATCAGTTCTTCGGTTGGAATATTATCGTGAAGAATATAATTGAGTTCGACTCCCGAGTCTTTGATCTGTTCAAGTCGGGACTGGTAAGCGGTTCCTCTTGATACATGGATGGTTCGATAGGTCAGATCGTCTATGTTCTTGGGACCAAAAATCATCTGGTGGTGAATAATATGCTGCTGGGTTGTCTGATACGGGATAGAAAAAGCGACCTTTTCCAGCCGTTCCCGGGTGATGGCCAGCCCGGCAGCAATAAAATCTCCTTTTCCCTCTTCAAGATAGGAAAACATATTGTTCCAGCCCGGGGTGACAATATCGAGTTCAACATTTAAATAGTCGGCAAACGCCATGGCAAGATCATATTCAAATCCTGTGGGTTCTTCATTATACAGATGATAGGTGTTGATAGCGTCGCTGGTTATCATTCTCAAAACGCCGGTTTTTTTTATGCGTTTAAATGTGGTCCGATCCGATCCGATTTCTTTTTTGTGAATCAGCACGGAAAATCCCGTGAAAACAAGAGTCAGAACTGTGATAGTAATTAAAATAAAATTGCTAATAAAAAATTTTTTCATCAAGAATCAATACCGGTTTAAATTGGGACTACCTCAATACGACTGACATTCTGGTATCCCCTGGGAAGCATTTTTCCCCGGTGACCGCGTTTCCCGGTATAATCTTTTTGATTTCCTGGATTCAATCGGATGAAGTGTTTACCTGAATGTATAACAATATTTGAATCTAAAGGCAATATTTTTAGAAACTTGAGCCGTTCGCCGTCAACAGACAGCCTTTCTTTTTTGGGAATGGAAATGATTTTATTTCCCATTCCTTTTTTCAGGCAGGGCAGGTGATTCAAAGAAAAAATCAATAATCGTCCGCCCGTGGTTACGGCTGCAATCCGATCTGTTTTTAAATCACAGACAAGCTGGGGGGGCATAAGCTGGAAATTGGGTTTTAATGTAATCACTGTTTTTCCGTTTTTATACGGGGTCAGAAAATCTGAAAAATTCGCAACAAAACCGTACCCGTTATCCGATCCGACCAGGAAATGAGCCTTATCCTCTGCACTGATCATATATTTAATATGGGCATCCGGCAAAAGGGACAGATGGCCGGTAAGCGGTTCCCCATTTCCCCTGGCAGAGGGAAGAGAATGGGAAAAAAGCATATAAGATCTGCCGGTATTGTCTATAAAGACAATGGGTTTGTCACTTTTTGTTCTCAAATATCCCTGCAGAGAATCTCCGGATTTGAATTTAGCCTGTTTTGGATCAATCTCATGACCTTTGGCGGATTTAATCCAGCCGTTTTTTGATAGGAAAATGGTGACCGGTTCAATATCAATGACATCCGTGATGGAGAATCGCTCAGCCTCTTTTCTTTCTTTAATTGGAGACCTGCGCTTATCACCGTAAATTCCGGCATCTGATTTTATTTCATCTTTAATATACGATTTAAAAACAGTTTCATCGGCCAGGATCTTTTCAAGATCCTTTCGTTGTTTCTCAAGATCTTTTTTTTCAGCCTTGATCTTGATTTCTTCTAATTTTGCAAGCTGCCGCAGCCTTATTTCCAGGATGGCTCTGGCCTGGATTTC
>JBNKNP010000345.1:0-1997 GCA_050293905.1 Desulfobacteraceae bacterium
GACTGATCGTCCTTTAAAAGAGACCACCTGATTTTTGGACAGAGTAAAGGATTTACCGTTTTCTTCAATCCTGGTGTTCAGTTTCATTTGTGAAGCTCCTTTTTTTAACTGTAACGCTAAGGACCGCAAATCTGGCCTGCAACGTCGAGGGTTATTTCATCCACGGTCTTAAGTATAGACAAGACAGCTCGAGAAAATAAGCTGCAGTCGATTACAATTATCAGGAGCACAGATGATTTTTTGTCCAACTGTAACTGCTCTTTTTTGATAAATTGTACCTTTTATTTCAATTTTCGTTTATATATGGTTACAGTCATCTTTATGCAGATCAGTAATCTGAGACTGCTGGATGATATCCAATCAATTCCAGGGAGAAAAAATGAGAACAACCCGGTACGAGCAAGTGGCAGAATATATCGTAAACCTGATTCACGGCGGTGTACTCAAGGAAGGTGAAAAAATTCCATCCATACGACAACTGAGCAATGAGCTGAATCTCAGCATCAATACGATCAAGGAAGCTTACTGGAAACTGGAAGACCGGGACTATGTTTCAGCAGTGCCCCAATCCGGCTATTACGTGAAAAAGCGATCGAATGCGGTTTTTGACCTGCCTGTGGACGATCCCTGCCATCTGAATCCCCAGGATGTCAGTCTCTGCCGGATTTACGGCATGTTCCAGGATATGGGAATGCATGGACCGGAGACCAGCCTTGGCATTGCAAGTCTGGGCTCTGATCAATGGCCGCAAAAACGAATCGGCCGTTTTATCCAGGAAACGGTTCGCCATGAAGGCCAAGACGCCTTCAACTACCTGATGCCTCCGGGCTACCTCCCGCTGAGGGAACAGATTGCACGGATGGGGATTGCCGCAGGCCTGAACCTGTCACCGCAACAGATCATCATCACCAACGGATGCCACGAAGCCTTTTTCCTTGCCTTGATGGTGCTTTGTAAACCCGGCGACACAGTTGTTTTTGAAAGTCCCATCTATTTCAACCTGCTCCAGCTCCTGCAGCAATTGGATCTGAAAATCATTGAAATCCCAAGCTCTCCTGAAGAAGGTATCCATCTGGACACCCTGCGCTTCGTGATTGAATCCCACCCGGTCAAGGCCGTGTTTTCCATTTCTAATTTCAACAATCCCAGCGGATTTATGATGCCGACCTGGAAGAAAAAGGAAATTGTCCGGCTGCTGCAGGAATATAATATCCCGTTGATTGAAGACGATATCTATGGAGATTTATGTTTCCAAAAACGGCCAGATACCTGCAAGACTTATGATACAAAGGGAAATGTCCTATTGTGTTCATCCTTTTCAAAAACCCTGGCCCCTGGCTTGCGTGTGGGATGGATTGCCCCGGGAAAATATTTTGATCAGGTTCTAAAAATGAAATCCCTGTTGAATGTTTCCACAGCATCCCTGAATCAGATCGCCGTGGCCAAATTTTTGAAAATGGGAGGATATGAACGGCATCTGCGGAAACTGAGAAAACAAGTTCACCAAAACCTTACAGCCATGCGGTCAAGTATTTTAAGCCATTTTCCAAAAGGGACCCGGGTCACCCGCCCACAAGGCGGCCTGTTGCTCTGGCTGGAACTTCCGGAATCCATTAATACGGAAGATATTTACAGAGACGCATTAAAGAAAAATATCCTGATTGCTCCCGGAATACTGTTCAGTATCAGGGGGAAATATTCCAACCACATGCGCCTCAACGCGGGAACCTGGAACGAGCAGATTGAAAATGCAATCATTTTTCTTGGGAAAATATGTGCAAGGTATTATAAGACTCCAAGTCTTTGAAATTCGGTCACTTATCGCTCCCACCCCATAAAAAAACGGGAATCTTTAACAATTCCCGTTAGTTATCTGGTACCGAAGAGAGGACTTGAACCTCCTGCTCTATCTGAAATTATTAGATAATTTTATGATAGTGCACCACTTTCGCACCATTTTTAATTTAATTTTACCTATGTAATTACTTTATTATTGC
>JBNKNP010000346.1:0-2552 GCA_050293905.1 Desulfobacteraceae bacterium
ATGTCTGCACCGGTAACAATTTCTCCTGAAATTTTTGACCATAATCTGGCTTTAAAGGCCTTGAAATTAAAAAGCCACGAACAGTTCACTGTCCGTGGCTTTTAGTATATCTGGTGCCGAAGGGGAGATTTGAACTCCCACGGGTTGCCCCACACGCCCCTCAAGCGTGCGTGTCTACCAGTTCCACCACTTCGGCATATTGTTTTTCTTTGCTATCTATTGTTGTGTATCGGTCTGTTCAACCGGTACAGCTGCTTTTTCCATTACAGTGCTCTCTGACTGGTGTCCGGACAAATACGCCAGTGTCAGGGATGTGACCATAAATAAAATAGCCACGGCAGTCGTAATTTTTGTCAGCACGGTTGCAGGGCCTGAGGCACCAAAAAGAGTCTGCCCTGCACCACCACCCATGGAAACACCCATTTCCGCACCTTTGCCGCTTTGCAGCAAAACAATCAGGATTAACAGGATGCAAAAGATAACATGTAATGTGACAAATAAAGATGTCATATATTTATTGGTTGTATTTTTTAATGTTAATAAATGTGTCTGTATCAAGGATACACCATTGTCATCCTTGATCCGGAACCTAAGCTTTTTAACCCATCCGGCACCTGTTTGTCAAGTACCAAGCCACTAATTTTTCATCAGCCGGCTGGTGATGATTCAAATTGATATCCCGTTACCTGGGGCGGGATAGATCAGTTGTTATATTTTATGATATGAGCAAACGTCTCTGCATCAAGGCTTGCTCCACCGACAAGAGCGCCGTCTACATCCTCAATACCCATTAATTCCCGTGCATTCTCAGGTTTGACCGATCCCCCGTACAGTATCCGGGTCTGATCAGCAAGTTCTTTTGAGAACAAGTCTGCAAGCAGGGCACGCAGATGTTGATGGACTTCTTCCACCTGGGCTGCATTGGCGGTTTTGCCGGTACCGATAGCCCACACCGGTTCATAGGCCAGAACAAGATCTTTCAATTCCTCCCTGTCAAAGCCTTTTAACCCGTCGGTCACTTGTTTTTTAAGTACCAAAAAGGTTTTTTCATCTTCACGCTGGCTGTCAGTCTCGCCAATACACAGGATAGGTTTCAAGTCTGCCTGAATCGCAGAACGTATTTTTTTTGCAACAGATTCATCTGTTTCACCAAAATACTGCCGCCGTTCAGAATGGCCGATGATAACATATTGGGCTCCGGCGGATTTGATCATATCAGCGGACACCTCGCCGGTAAAGGCACCTTGTTTTTCGAAATACAGGTTCTGGGCCCCGATTTTCACGATTGAGCCTTCAAGGACCTGAGCCACCAGGGGCAGGGATAAAAACGTCGGGGCAATCATGACCTCGACATCCTGAACTTCGCTGCAAAGCCCGGCAAGAGCACGGGCAGTGTCCACAGCTTCAGGGCCTGTTTTGTACATTTTCCAGTTTCCGGCAATCAAAGGGATGCGTGTCATAACAATCTCCGGATAGATTATAAAGAGGTTCCAACCAGCATGGCCAGATCAATCATCCGGTTTGAATAGCCGGCTTCATTGTCATACCATGAATAAATTTTGACCATATTGCCGTTGATCACATCGGTGCAGGATGCATCCACAATGGACGACAGCGGGTTTGAATTAAAATCAATGGAAACAAGCGGCACTTCACAGAATCCCAAAATATTTTTTAAATTGGTTTTAGATGCCTGTTCAAGTGCGGTATTGATGTCCTCTTTGGCAAGACCTGTTTTTTGTGTATTCACAACAAAATCCACCATGGACACATTCGGCGTGGGAACCCTGACAGACAGGCCATTGAGTTTGCCTTGAAGTTCGGGCAGCACCAGGGCCACAGCCTTGGCAGCACCAGTGGTGGTGGGAATCATGGAAAGCCCGGCTGCTCTGGCTCTTCGCAGATCTTTGTGCGGAAAATCCAGGATCCGCTGGTCACCGGTGTAGGCATGGATGGTGGTCATCATCCCGGACACGATCCCGAAATTATCCAGGATGACCTTGGCCACCGGTGCCAGGCAATTGGTCGTGCACGAGGCATTGGAAATGATATTGTGGGTTGACGGATCATACATGTCATGGTTTACGCCCATGACAATGGTCACATCCGGGTTGGCGGCAGGCGCTGAGATGATGACTTTTTGGGCCCCGCCTTCAAAATGTTTGGATGCACTGTCATGGTCTCTGAAAAAGCCGGTACATTCACAGATAATATCAGCATTAAAATCTTTCCACGGAATCTGGGCAGGATCCTTATAAGAAGTTACTTTAATGGTTTTACCGTCCACGATAATCGAATCATCGCCTGCTGTTACCGGCTGGTCCAGTATCCCATGCACAGAATCATATTTAAGAAGATGAGCCGTGGTTTTGGTGTCGGTTAAATCATTGATTGCAACAACTTCGACGTTTGGATTTTTCAACGCCGTACGAAAAACCATCCGGCCGATTCTGCCGAATCCATTAATCCCTAATTTGATCGTCATTTTTCGTCTCCTTTATCATTTAAATGATGATAAGACTATGATGCGCTTTATGCTCTCTTTGTGCCTT
>JBNKNP010000347.1:0-1900 GCA_050293905.1 Desulfobacteraceae bacterium
TATTGAAATGCTGGTTGAAGGCGGGTGGGTGGCATTTGGCATTTCAGCCTCATTTTTATTGACACTTTTCATGAAAACATACCAGGTGTTTATCCGGCGAAGAGATGGATTCGCCGTTTATCTGTATATGGGAAGCATCACTGCCCTGGTTTCCATTCTTTTTCACAGCATTACCGACTTTAACCTGCATATTGGGGCCAATGGCCTGTGGTTCTTTTTTTGTGCCGGTATTGCCGTTTGTGCAGCCAATACGGGAATCCGGCAACAGAGTCAACCGACGCGTCTGGCAGCGGTTCAATCGTCACTTATAACACCGGTAACATGTATTGTGGCTTTTGTGGCAGCGATATCACTAATATTGTTTAACGGTTCCAATCTCATGGGGCGGTTTTATTTTTCAAATATTAAACCCTTTGCCTTAAGTTCAAGGACTCCGGCTGATGTTTTAAAAAAATATGAGCAGGTGGCCGGCCTGGCAGTCCGGTCCGATCCCTTTCATTCGGAATATCTATTTGCCAGAGCCAATGCGTTTTTATTTTCAGGTGATCTGAATAAGGCTGAACAAAATTATATCAAGAGCCTGAACCGGGCGCTGTTGGATTCACGTCATTTAAACCGGTTTGCTATATTCCTGGCCAGACAGGGTTTTACCGACCGTGCCGATACGGCATTCAGCAAAGCCGTGCTTTACGGGCAAAACAATGCTCAATATGCTTTTGACTATGCAACATTTTTGTTTTCTCAAAAAAAAACCGGCCAGGGGCTTGAGTTTATGAAAAAATCACTCAGACTGGACCCCAGGCTGATTGAACCTGCATTGACCCGGATGATTCTTTCCGGTGTTGACAAAGAACAGATTAAAAAGGCCATTCCGGACGATCCGGATGCATCCATTTCATTTGCACGGTTTTTATTCAGAACAGGTGATATTCCAGAGTCGGTTGAACGTTATATTGAAACACTGGACCTGATAGAGAATCAAACATTCCCCGCCTCGGCAGATCCAAAAAAGCAAAATAATAAAAAGCGGTCCCAGTTTCTAAATATTTATCGTTTTTTTGCCGGATACAATGATCATAAAAATGCCATGCATGTTTTAGAACGGGCGGAAAAACACCTTCCCATGGATGCAGCCATAAAAAATGCGCTGGGCGATTTATATTTCAAGCTGGATATTCTGTACCTGGCCCGGGACAAATATGATCATGCACTGCTGCTGGACCCTGAAAATAAGCATGCACAAAAAATGTTGAAAAAAATCAATCAATGATATGAATTTTTGAATTCACAGTGGATTTATATCCAGTTTACATCCTGAGAATTGAAAGAAATGACGACGTTTTTGCCAGGGCAGAGGCGGAGCCGGTCAATTCGATCCAATGGAAAGCGAAGTTTAAATTCAATATCTTCAATGGCAATTTTTATCATTATCCGGTTTCGTTTTTTTTCAAGATTCATGGACACAATCTGTCCCCATATCTGATTTAAGCCATCGGTTTCCGGAAGTTTTTCAAGTCCAAGGGCAGTCTTTTTTTTTTGTATGACAGCTGTCTTTGAATTTTGACCCGGCTGCTTTAACATGATTTTCTGGTCATTGCCCAGACGTCTGATTACCATTTCTTTCGTAAAAGGCTCAAACGGGCCGGGAATAATGTTTTCAGACCCGGCGGAAAATATTTTTCCTTCGAGGATGGAGACCTGCCGGTCGCTGACGGAAGAAAGCCACTCAAGATCATGACTGGCAATCACAAGGGTCGTGCCCCAGTCCTGCCGGGCTTTCAAAGAGGCATTCCGGATCAGCCCGGCACTTTCCATATCAACACTGGCTACGGGTTCATCCAGCAGCAGAATTTCAGGCTTCAGGATCAGACGGGCTGCCATGGCGACCCGCTGGGCTTCT
>JBNKNP010000348.1:0-9678 GCA_050293905.1 Desulfobacteraceae bacterium
AAGGGTGTCAATGACCGGCAGCTTGATAAGAAAAGAATCCGGTAATATTTTTTTGGCAGCAGGCAGGTCATGATGGATAATATTATGACCCAGGATATATTGCGCTCCCTTTGAAAAGTCCGACAGCGCTTTTAAGGCAGCTTTCGGATCTGAAATATTCTTTTTTTCAAATATCCGGCCGTTAAAAACCGCCCCGATATGAAAAAGATCCCCGTCAGGAACCATCTCAAAATCGATAGTGACTGCTGTATTAAATTTCTGCTTGATCAAAGAAAGCAAATTATTACAGGATCGCCAGCAAACTGGGAACTCTTTTTGCAATCTGAATGGCAATATCACCCAGGGCACGGATTCTGGCGGCTAATTGAGCCTGATTTTCATTTCTTGCAGAAGCTTCCTGAACAATGGCCAGCAAATGCTCATACATGGCCTCGTCAGCAGTACCCGGGGTGATGTCTTTTATTGTGTCAGGATCAAGGCAGCGCAGTCCCCTGTACTCGGCTGCAAGAGACCCTTCAAGGGCCTGGCGGGCGCGTTCGGCTGCAAGATCCATTTCTGCAAACAGGGCGTCAAGATCGGCGTAATCTGTCATTTTATTTCTCCTTGAGTTTCATAGAGTTTATCGTCTCCTTGATTTTCAGCAGAACTTTTTCAACCTGGTCCATTTTGCCGTCTGCCTTTTTTGCCTCATTGATCAATTCGCCGATGCGATGGGATACTTTTCCGGTATTCTCGGCCAGTTTTTCACGCATGCCGTCAAGGCCTGCTTTTTCAAATGCTTCACTCTGGGCGTCATGAACTTTCATGACAGAGGCAAGGTGGGCGGCAATCAACGCCTGGGCAGCCTGTAACTGCCGGTGCGACGCATCTATGTCATTGATCACCTGAGTGCGCTGGGCTGTAATCTGGCTGAGCAGTTCGGTTCTTTTATCCTCAATGGTCGCATTGGATTTTTCCACGAACCGGACCAGAACCGGCAGCAGGTTGTTGGGCGCATTGGCGACAATGCCTCTTACCTTGTCATCAAGTCTGAATTCCGTTGCAAATTTTTTAATGTACGCAGGCGCGTAAACCTCATTGATGAACGTGTTGACATCCTTTTCCATCATATCGAAAAGCAACATGGCCAATGCCCTGTGAGAACGATGAACCTCCTCAAGATCACGGCCGACGGTATTGGACAGTTCAATGGTTTCTTTGGGTATGGTTGCACACCCGCCCAGGATAAATACAAAGCCGAAGACGGCTAAGATCATCTTCTGTCTGCCGGTGAATTGACTCAGTTTCATTCTGACCTCCAAATTTTTTAAGCTCCTGCCGTTCAATGCCCGGGGAACTGTGTTCCCCGGATCTTCTTTTGATTTCATGGTGTTGGAGCTTTTTGAAAGAATTATTTATCCATGAATCTTGTTGATATATACTGCATTACCAGAAGTTTTTACCGAAAACAAGGGCGTTGCACCGCAAGCGGTGGGCTGAAACAAAAAAACGTGTACGATCCGGCAGGGGGGCTATTTTTTTGAAAAGTATATATCTCTGTAATATGCCTTTGCCTGTCCATGACTGTTATCCGTATCCGTCATAATTGCAATGGCGTCAATGAACCGGCACTCGGTTCCAAACAGCCGTTTCAGATCCTCATAAACATTTCTTTTCTCAGTGTACCAGGTTGATAATTTGTCCTGCCTGTTTCTTAATGCCATCATCTGTGCATTCTTTCCGGCGAACGCATTTTCCCACGTTTCACCTTTTTCCGACTGATTTGCCCACACATAATTGATAGCTCTGGTCCTCCAGATGAAAATCCCGCCGTTAATAACGACATAGATTCTCAGCGCATAGTCATCGCCTGATTTAATCTTTTTATTTCCGGTAACCAGCCGGTTCTCAATTCTCCAGGTCCAATTTAAAAACGGGTATTGTTTAATATCAATATGGACTTTTTTGATCAAGGCTGAAGCGCTGTCCCGGCTTTGGGCTGATAATACCTGCCTGCCGTCCATTGTTGTTATTTGATATGAAGTTGAGCCTTTAAATTTTTTGGGTTCCCACCCGTCAAGGCCTGATGCTGAGAAGTCTGTTATAGGCAGTGTCTGTGCAAAGGATAATCCTGCAATACATAACAATAAACCACAAGTGTAAACAATACTGATTTTGGTTTTCATTTTTTTATGACAGCTTTCCTTTTTTTTATCTGTATGGCACGTTCACCAAAAACAGAGACACAGCCTGAAAGAAAAGCCGTGTCCCTGAGCGATCAGTAAAAAAAATGACTCAGCGGAATCTCCACCTATCATTTTCAGCCATAAAATACAAATTCAAGGCACTGTCGCTGGTGTCCTCGGCCTTTTTCCCCAGTCGAACTGACTCAAGACAGGCGTCCTGGTTTCTGAGCATGTAATAAAAAGCGGTTCTCATTAGACAGGCATCCTGATTATTCAGACCATGGGACCGGCCCTGATATTTTTCTACCAGCTTTTTCAGCCTGAGTTTTAACCACTCCTCCGGTTCAAAAAGCTGGAGTGCTGCAGGGTTATAACGGAGCGCCTGCCGCATGGCGGTAACGCTTTTTGGCAACTGCCCGATCTCTGCAGCTGCAATGGCAACTCCAATTTTTGGTTTCCCGGCGGCCGGGCGGACATCTGAGATATCTTCAAATATTTCAAGTGCCGTGTCGGACCGGTATTTTTTTATCAGGTCCCAGCCGTCCTGTTCCGTATACAGATGTGTATATCCCGGCTGATAATCATGGCCATATCCAGGAAGGCTGCGGTAGCGGTGATGAAAATGATTGTGATAAGGGCGAAAGCCATGGTGCCGGTGATGCGGGAGCCGCGTCCATGCGAAGGTCTCTCCGGCTATCGCCCACGTAATCGCTGCAATTGATATGATTTTTATAAGATGTGAAACATTCATTTATCAAGTTCTCTTTGTTTTTGTTTCCGTTTATAAAAAAATAGGCATTTTTTGTTCAAATACAACCGGTTCTTCCGTGAATACGAATAGACCTGTCACCTGTCATAACCATATCCCCTGCTGAAAGTTGAAATAATTTTGCAGATCTGCGATCATAAGAGCAGGAATAATTTAAACCCGTTACCGGCAGAATTTAATATCTGCCACAGGCAGGGAGCATATGGAAATTTCAGGAGCCGGCGCCGATGCCGCAACCTATGCCTTGAAAAAGGCTTTAGAGATGCCGGAGACCATACTCAAACTTTTACCTCAGCCCGCTTCAGACCCGCTCTCAAGCTCAAGCGACATCACTGTACAGACAACGAATGCCGTTCAGACCATAACAGGGAAAGGCTCAATAATTGATATCGTTGCCTGAGCCGCATGGCAATGGTTTATTCTATGAGGACTTCCGGTGCTAGTAGCCTGTCGGATCAAGATTTGTCCGATCGTCATCATTGGTTTCAACAGGGATGCCGGCAACGCTGGGTATGTGGCCTAAAATGGCCCATTGCGGAAGTGTGGGGCCGGTCACATTGATCTGCCAGTCAACCTCGCCCGGGCGTGGCAAATATGGATCTGCATGCCGTTTACGATTTGCCTGGACCCGGGGGGATGCCGGAAACGTGTCAAAGGTAATATACCTGTTGGGATGGGCCGGATCGATGGCTTTAAGCCATGCATGGTCGCTCCCCAGTTCAGCAGGCTGGCCCCTGAACCCGACAGCCCATTTGCCGTCCGGGTTGGGCCTGAGCCCGCTTTCCCTGAGAATAAAACGCTGGAGCGGCATTTTCAATGCAGTCCGCAGTGCGGCCCCCCCTCCGCCGTACCAGTCCGGGTTGATATGACCCGCTGTTATATCCATGCCCGCGGCCAGCATTAAGGCATCTATGGCAGCGGCTCTTCCGGCGCTGATCGGTCCGCTGGCCATGGCAGCCCTTGCCTGGACCCGGCTTCTCACTGCTCCGTGGATTGCCCCGTATCTGTGGGATACATATTCGGGAACAGAGACCTGCAATTGTCTTTCTTCCGCCCGATTGTGGAACGATCCTACGGCAAAGTTGTAGCACGCCAATGTCCTTCTGTAATCAGCCATTGCAAAGGCCGGCGTACCACTGATACCCAGTTCGGCACCGGTTCGTCCCGCTTTCAGCCGGCCGGTGGTTGCCGCTGCTCTTTGATCGGCAAGGGTTTTTTCATCCGTATAGGTCATCCCCCCGGCATTTTGAATATCTGCCGTTCTTACGTATTTCCGATTATGGGCCCTGGGGGCGGTATGGATGTAATCCCCGAGATTCATGGCCACAATCCGCCGGGTCTTGTGGAAGCCTTTACGGATGGGTGCCCTGGAGGTGCGGTTGCTCAGATCAAATTGTGCCCCGGCAATTAACCGGCCGCAGGGGTCGCCGTGCCGGTTGTATACAATAATCTCATTTCCTGGTGCTCTGGCACCTCCCCGGAATCTTGCCTGGATGACGTTTTGCCGGTTAAAACCGGTTGACAGCAGGTTTGCAGGCCGGTGACCGTCCGCCATTTTTTGCAGATTTCTCTGGAAAACAGTCTCCGGACGATTGTCTTTAATCCGGAACGCGGACCGGCAATGGGTCGGCTGCTGTGAAACCCGGTATGCTGCCGTCCCGGATTCAATTTTCCATGTTTTGGCAGCGTTAACGGTCATTTTTTTTTCCTTTGTTCTTTTACCTGGACAATGCATTTTCCAGCGCAACGGATACTGCCACTGTCGCGCCGACCATCGGGTTGTTGCCCATTCCGATCAGACCCATCATTTCCACATGGGCCGGGACAGAAGAAGAGCCTGCAAACTGTGCGTCGGAATGCATCCTGCCCATGGTATCGGTCATTCCGTAGGAAGCAGGCCCTGCCCCCATATTGTCCGGATGCAGTGTTCTTCCGGTACCGCCGCCCGACGCCACGGAAAAGTATTTTTTCCCCTGCAGCACACATTCTTTTTTATAGGTGCCTGCAACAGGATGCTGGAAGCGTGTCGGATTTGTGGAATTCCCGGTGATGGACACATCAACGCCTTCAAAATGATTTATGGCCACACCTTCAGCCACATCATCGCTTCCATAACACCGGACCTTGCCCCGTTCTCCCTTGGAATAGGTGGTTTCTTTGGTGACGACCAGTTTCCCGGCTGAATAATCATACCGGGTTTGAACATAGGTGAATCCATTGATTCTTGAAATAATAAAGGCAGCATCTTTTCCCAAACCGTTTAAAATGACTTTCAAGGGTGTCTTTCTCACCTTGTTCGCTGATCGGGCAAGGCCGATGGCGCCTTCAGCCGCGGCAAAGGATTCATGACCGGCAATAAATGCAAAACATCTGGTCTCTTCGTTAAGAAGCATGGACCCAAGATTGCCGTGTCCCAGACCGACCTTCCTGTGGTCGGCCACTGAGCCTGGAATACAAAACGCCTGCAGGCCTTCTCCCAGCGCTTTTGCAATATCCAGCGCTTTTGAATAACCTTTTTTCAAAGCGACTGAAGCGCCAAGAGTATATGCCCAGCAGGCATTGTCAAAGGCTATCGGTTGAATTTCCTTTACAATTTTAAATACATCCACACCAACCTTGTCACACAGTTCCTTTGCTTGATCAAGTGTACCAATATCATATTGCTCAAGAACAGGAGTGATCTGATCGATTCTTCTTTCATAGCTCTCAAAAACTGCCATTTTTGCTGTCCTCCTGTTGTTATTTGTGCCTTGGATTAATGGTTTTCGCAGCTTCTGAAAACCTGCCGTAGATCCCGCTGGATTCCTCAAGGGCCAGTTTTGCATCCGTGCCCTGGGCGATGGCTTCCATCATTTTGCCGAAATGGATAAAAGAGTATCCAATGATTTCATTGTTTTCATCAAGGGCAATTTCCTTGATAAACCCTTCGGCAGTTTCCAGATACCGGGGCCCTTTGAACTGTGTGCCGTAGGTTGTGCCGATAACACTTCTAAGGCCTTTTCCCAGGTCTTCCAGACCGGCACCAATGGGCAGTCCGCCTTCAGAAAAGGCTGTCTGGGTTCTGCCGTAGGCAATCTGGAGAAAGAGTTCCCGCATGGCCACATTAATGGCATCACAGACCAGGTCTGTGTTCAATGCTTCAAGAATGGTCTTGCCGGGAAGGATTTCAGATGCCATTGCTGCGGAATGGGTCATGCCCGAGCACCCGATGGTTTCAACCAGGGCCTCTTCAATAATGCCTTTTTTCACATTCAAGGTCAGCTTGCAGGCACCCTGCTGGGGAGCACAGCCGCCCACGCCATGGGTCAGGCCGCTGATGTCATCAATCTGTCTGGACTGAACCCACTTTCCTTCCTCCGGAATGGGGGCAGGGCCGTGATCCGGTCCTTTTGCAACACATACCATTTGTTCAACTTCTTTCGAATAGAACATGAAATTTTCTCCTTTAATATGGATGAAAATCCGATTTATTATTTTTTTTTATCAACTTAAATTTATATGAATGGTGTAGCTTCTCCCGGACGCTTGGTCAATGAAAAAAATTAAAGCTGTCAATCCAGCGACACCAGCGTTTAAATTTGGCAGATAGATAGCCGCCTTCCAGTCCGGCCGGAATCACTGTTTTGACCGCTGGTGCAGGAAGATCATTCTGAAAGACATTGGCGGCCGCCCCCCACAAACTGGTTTCTTTTTCTTCACACTGCACCACCTTTAATCCGCTGCATGCAGCCAGCCCCTGCACCACAAAGGGTTCAGCCGACAGGCCGCCGGAAACAACCATACCGGAAAAGTGCGTGTGTCTTTTAAAGTCCAGGGCCATGCGGCAGACACGAAAAATGATGCCTTCCATCACTGCTCTTTTAAGCAATTTGTTGGAAAAATTTCGATGTTTTTTTGAAAAGGTCAGGTTCCGGTCTGCCTGCCAGTAGGGTGCGCCGATACCTGCATTGTCCGGCAGGCAGAACAGCTCCGGTGCAGGATCGTCACTGGACAGTTCCGGTGACGGGCCTGCATAACATGCCAGGGCAGGGCCGATGGCATTTATCGTCCCTTCAAGGGCATACTCGATGTTTCCTTGAGGACTTTGAGAAACAGGAGCGCGCAGATAGCCCCTGGGGTGTGCAACTGTGGTTCCCGTGGACACCATTACAAAACCACCCGTGCCCAGGTTCACAGTCATGGCACTGGGGACCGCAGCCTGGGCAGCGACCAGGCTGGCAGCCTGGTCTGCACAGGATGCAGCAAGTCTGCCGCCCCCTGGAAGTGAGACTGAAAGTCCGTGCCCGGGGGCAATGTCCGGCAGCAGGGCGGGCGGGATGCCAAAAAATTCCAGCAGGGTTGGATCCCATTGACCCCTGCGGATATCCATCATTGCAGTGCGTGCGCCCATGCTGAGATCAGTCTGATGGATGCACCCCTTTGTAAGCTGCCAGATAAGATAAGTGTCAAGGGTGCCGAAACAGAGACTTCCGCCACGGGCTGCGTCATTTATCCTTGTATCCGTGGAGAGCAGTTGGGCGAGCTTGGGACCGGCATAATGGGGGGAGAGTGGTAATCCGGTACGTGCAGCTAAAGATTTCCAGCCGCTTAAATGCCGCTTGCACCAGTCGGCTGCCCGGCGGTCCTGCCAGGATATCAGCGGGGTGACAGGCCGCCCGGATGATCTTTCCCACAACAGGAAGGATGAGCGCTGGGAACTCAATCCCACCGGAACATGGCGGCTGCAGTTCTCAAGAATCTGTTCCAGAAGATATTCGGCTTTTTGAATGTACTCGCCTGCATCACACTGCCGGATGGGATCATCACCTTCCAGAGCGGGAGCGGGAACACTGAGCAAATGCGTCAGGCATCCGTCCGCCCCAAGGCGGGCCGCTTTGATTCCCGTACTGCCCAGGTCTAATCCGATTCCCATGACCATGTTCATGAGACCTCCCGGTATTTTATCATTAAACAGTCAGGCAGGATTTATATATATTCAATTACTCCGTCATGACCAGATTCGCCTTGTGTGCCGTCACCGGAGCGTTCTATCTGCGGTACCCAGTCGCTGCATCCGTTTTTACCTTTACCGCCCAACCCCCCGACACCACCGGACACGTTAATGTCAGGCAGAATTTGATTATCCGGTATATTTAATATCAGCTTTCCACCATTGCCGCCCGGGGCACCGCCACCGCCGCCGCCTGCACCGCAGCTCACATAAAAACCATTTTCACCGTTTTCACCGGGTTCGCCGCACAGATCAATTAATCCTCCGTCGCCATCAAGGCTGCCATCACATTGAATATATAAAAGTCCTCCGTGCACCGGGCTGTTTTTGCCACCATCACCGCCTTTGCCGCCATGACGGCCGTTGGGGACCTGTCCCCCTTGCCCGCCGAATCTGCCTTTTGCAGATTTGCCAAAGGTGATTTTACCCTCCTGGCGGCCTTCAATACCGATACCGCCGCCGCCGCCGCCACCACCGTAAGTCGGATCGCCACTGGCACCGACAGATCCCGGGTAATTTGTTTCATAAATCACCCTGCCGGCGCCATAGCCGCCACTCCCGCCAAGTTTGTCATTTCGGTAGGTGTGAGACAATAAATGACCATTAAACATTTCTTCAATCGTCTCTTTTCGATTGATTGATGCAGAAAATCCCTTGCAGAACAACTTCCCTTTTAAAATCAGGGATTCTTGCACAATCAATTTTGTCCAGTCTTTGTCCCCAACTATTGAAATCGTTCCTCCGGTATGAACGGTCAGTCTTTTAAATATATAGGTTTTTCCAGAGACTAATTTAAAATCAATTCCCTCTTGAATTGTGATGATGGGCGCTCGGAAAAATTCATCTTCAAGGGTTATCCCATCTTGTTCCTTTGTCATCCAATTCCTCCTTTTGTGTGAATAACGGCTGTGCTTTTCAATTTTTTTGTAGCATATTCACGTAGAATCACTTTGTAAACCTTTAGTTTTTTAAATCGGGGGGAAGCGTTTTTAACAATGCTTTTATCATGACCCAGAAAAGGAAGGGGAATACACTATCCTTGGCGGGGTGGATAGATATCCTTGGCCAGAACGATGATCCCCGGATGTTCGGCAAAGGTTATGGGATTAAGGGTAATGATGCACTCCCTTTTTTCTCCGTTTGAACGGGTCAATACCGCCTCAAAGCTTTTAGCACCGGCTTCACCGCTGGAGAGCAGTTCGAGGTGCTTCCAAAGATTGGTGTTCTCAGGGCTGTGCGGCAGCAGATCCTCCAGTTCCACCAATTCCAACTGTTCAGCGTTGTAGCCCGTCATGTCAAGCAAGGTGGGATTGCCGTATCTGCAGCGGCCGTCCAGGACCAGCAATGTTCCCTCGGTGGTCACCTCAATCAGGGACCGGTAGCGCTCTTCAGCTTTCTGGAGGCTCGCCTGCATGACGGTACGTTTTTTTTCAGCATTCAAGCTTTGTCTGACATTGGACAAGAGTACCACAGACATGAGGCAGGCAATGCCCACAAGTGCGTAGACCAGGTTTCTTTTTATCCGTTTGATTTCCAGATTGACATCATCAATATACATACCCGTGCCGATGATCCAGCCCCAGGGTTGAAAACTGCAGATATAGGATTCCTTGGCCGCCACTCGTGCCGGGACATCCTTCCATTGCCAGACATATTCCACAAAGCCTTTTTGGTGCTGTTGAACAATTTGAGTGAATTCAACAAAAATACGCCTTCCCCTGGGATCGGCAACATCAGAGACATCCTGTCCGTTC
>JBNKNP010000349.1:0-1720 GCA_050293905.1 Desulfobacteraceae bacterium
CCATTTCAATGGTCATTTCCTATTTAGTGGCGCAATTGTTTTTTTGTGTTTTTATTATGGATTATATGTCACGAATAACTGAAGCAATGGTTTTAAAAAAAGAAGTAAAGCCGACATCAGGATCCTGGTTCGCCTTTTTTATTTACCTGATCAAACAGGAAATCCCCCGGGCCATCATTCCGGTTGTGATTACTCTTTTTATTATGCTTTTAGGTCTTCTGACACCGGTCAGTCCGGTGATTATTGTGGTATCATCAATTGCGGCGAGTGTATTTCTGGCATGGGACAATACAGACCTGACCCCGGCAAGGCGGATGATACCATTCAGGGACCGATTCGGGTTTTTAAAGAAAAATTTAGGATTTCATATTGGATTCGGTCTTTTGTTTCTTATTCCATGGGCCAATATTGTCTTTTTATCTTTCGCACCTGTGGGTGCGACCTTATATTATATAGAAAAAGAAAAAATCGCATCTTTATGATTGTTATGCCATTATGGAAGTTGTGTCTAAAATAAAGACCACCCCCATAGCTGTCGGGGAGAATGAGTCCCTGACCGAAGAAGAAAAAACGATTAATTGCGCAGCCTGCAATCACCCAGTTACTGATCCGGCAAAACAGATTCGGATAAACGCATCCTTTTCTCATATATTTGCCAATCCCCATGGATATGTATTTGAAATCGGCTGTTTTTCCGATGCCCGTGGCTGCTGTTCCTTTTCCAACCCTTCGGATGAATTTTCGTGGTTCCCCGGGTTTTTTTGGGAAATCGGTGCCTGTTGCCATTGCTTGTGTCATCTGGGATGGGTTTTTACCTCAAATCGTAAAAAATTTTATGGTTTAATCCTTGAAAAACTCATTTTTCCCTGAACAAACTTTTAAAAAAAGGTTTTGACAATTATTTATTTTTTTTTATAATTAGATATAAGGTTCAAGCTTGCAGTTAAACCCAAATTCAATCTCTTAAGTAAATTGCCTGCTGTATCCTATAAGTTTGAATTTTATAGCAAATGTCTAAGGAGGATATAATGGCCCACGCAAAAAGTGTACACACCAAACGACAGCCTGTGGATCGAAGGTCTCCGGTCGACAGGCGAATAATTGATATGGGACCGGGTTACCCGTCCGGCGAAAAACGGGTGAAGCTGAAAGATCGCAGGAAAGGTTGGGAAGACAGGTTCGGCTGGGAAAGAATCAGCCGATGGAGCAGTTCCCCGATTTATACTGATTTCCCCTGATTTAATAGACCTGAATTAATAGACCTGAATTAATAGAACTGATTGCTAAATCCTTATTGAGTCCTCATAGATTCATTTCACTGGTGCATGTAAAATTATATGCAAGCCCATACGTGCGCCTGTCAATCGTTGACATGATATTTATATAAAAAGATGTGCTGATTTTAATTGTTTTTTCAGTGTTCTTTGTGTTACACACCAAAGAACCATTGATCATTTTGAAGCTAAACAGAATTATAGAAGGAATTGTATGAAAATTCTTGTAACCGGTGCAGCAGGATTTATCGGGTTTAATTTGAGCTCCCGCCTGCTCAGTGACGGACATGAGGTGATCGGAATTGATAACCTGAATGATTATTATGATGTGAATTTAAAAAAAAAACGGCTCTCCATCGTTGAAAAAGAGGATGGATTCTCATTTGTTCTGGCGGATCTTTCCGATAGAGATAAATTAAAGGATCTTTTTCAAACCCACCAGTTTG
>JBNKNP010000350.1:0-13763 GCA_050293905.1 Desulfobacteraceae bacterium
ACGGAAATCCAATTGACGCAACTCAAAAAATAAAGGAAAGTCTATAATGAAAATAATTCTTACTAAATTTTATCTTTTAGTAACGATTACAATAACTTCATTATTAATGTTGTTAATCTGGGATCTGACATTCAACCATCTTATCGAAGAGTACAAAACCAGAAAAGAGTTTGAACAGATCGAAATTAAACAAGGGAATATAAATAAATCCGAGATTTCAGGTAATTTTCAAGATCTGATTTTAAACAGCGAGGAAAGAGTTAAGCATTATCTGGGGTATAAAGTTCTGGATATAAAAAGAATTGAAGGGCATTTTCATCATATCGATTATGAAACGGTTCCTGATCAGCGTTCCTATTGTATCAAGTGCCATGGGGAAATTCCCCACGATAAAATAAAGGAAATCAGGGCCTTTGCCAACATGCATGCTTCCTTTATCGCGTGTCAGACATGTCATGTTAAATTTGAAAAAGAAGACCGGATAAATGTTTATAAGTGGTATGACCGTACAAGTGGTGAAATTGTGAAAAGCCCTGTAAAAGATGCTGTTCTGCCTGGAATTTATCCGGCAAAAATTATTCCCTTTGAAAAAAAACCTGATGGTTCGATTCAAAGGATAGACAATCAGGAAAGAGAGGATTTTGCCGCCGCGTTCAAAACAAATGAACCCAATCTTACAGAGCTGCAGAAAAACAAGTCAAAAAAAATCATTCATAATATAATCAGCAAGCAGCCGTATTCATGTGAAGACTGCCACCAGAAGGAAAACCCTCTTTTACCTTTTGAAGATTTAGGATATTCCAGAAAAAGAGTGAATGCTTTTCTTGGTACTGAAGTGATTGGAATGATAAAGAATTATTCTGAATTTTACATGCCAAGGATATTGAACCCCGGCTTTGGAGAAGATAAAGAGCAAAAATGATCCGCCTGATATGGTTTTGTTTTTTTCTTTTTTTCTGCCCCCTCTCAAATGTCTTTGGGATCGACCTGATACCGGTAACCCGGCTTTTTGACATCACGCATGAATTGAATCAGCCAAGTGAGGTGTCTGTATCACCCAAAGGACAGGTCTATGTGCTGGACGGTGTAAATAACAAAATAAAAATATTCGATAAAAACGGAAAATTTATTTCATCTTTTGGCAGGCAGGGAAAAAATAATGGTGAGTTTTCTTTCCCCCTTGGAATAGACATTGATGAAAAAGGCAGAATATATGTTGCCGATTCCGGCAACCACAGGATTCAGGCATTTAACTCAAAAGGAATTTATCTGTTTCAAATAAAAATAAAATCAGGCACAACCAAACCTGCTGACCCAACGGATGTTGCTGTCGATTTAAAAAGAAACCGGTGCTATGTGGTGGATAATGACAACCACCAATTTTTATCCTATAATCTATTAAACCAAAACTTGTTAAAAACGTTTGGCAGACCCGGAACCGGGAAACGGGAGTTTAGATATCCGTTTCTGATCAGCCTTGACACACAATCGTACATATACATTGTGGATGTTGTCAACACAAGGATTCAGGTGTTTAATCCCGATGGTCTGTTTGTAAATTACATTGGCGGATGGGGGGTTAAAAAAGGTCAATTTTTCAGACCCAAGGGAATCGCCATAGACGATGCAGACCAGGTGTATATCAGTGACAGTTACATGGGCGTTATCCAGGTCTTTGAGTCTACCGGTGAGTTCAAGGCTGCAGTCGGTGATCAGATAACCGGGACGATTAAAAAATTTATGACTCCTGTGGGCCTTTTTGTCGACAGGACAAAAAGGCTTTATGTGGTGGAAATGTCCGCCAACCGGGTAAGCGTGTTTCAAATGCATGAAAGCCCGGCTGATAAAATCCTTTAAACAAGTTCAACCTTTTTGATGTTATATTTTTTCAACTTGCCGTAAAGTGTTGATCGACTTATTCCAAGCCGTTTGGCTGCCTGCTGTTTATTCCAGCTGCAATCTTCCAGAATTTGCTTAAGAACCACGATTTCATTTTCTGCCATAAGTCCTTTTGATTGAGCGTTATTTAACAATTTTGAGCTGCTGATATCCAGAGGCAAATGGGCCGGGCTGATCCGTTTCCCTTTCGCAAGGACCACAGCATGTTCGATGCTGTTTTCAAGCTCTCTTACATTTCCAGGCCAGTGGTAATCAAGAAGTATTCTGATGGCAGCAGTATTGAATTCTTTAGGTTTTTCACCCGATATATCTGAAAATTTTTTCTGAAAATATCGTGATAAAAGAGGGATGTCTTTTGGACGTTCTCTTAAGGGAGGCAGCTTAATGGGAATAACATTGAGTCTGTAAAAAAGATCCTCTCTGAAATGGCCCTGCTTAACTTCTTCCAAAAGATTTTTATTGGTTGCAGCCAGAATACGAATATCAACCGACAAGGTTTTTTCTCCTCCCAATCGCTCAAACTGCCGGGTCTGAAGCACCCGAAGCAGTTTAATCTGTGCTGAAGGCGAAATTTCACTGATTTCATCGAGAAAAACAGTTCCACTGTCAGCCTGTTCAAACCGGCCTAATTTTACGCGTGCTGCACCGGTAAAAGCACCTTTTTCATGCCCGAAAAGCTCACTTTCCAGCAAGGTTTCAGGATAAGCCGCACAATTTATGACAACAAAGGGGTTTTCTTTTCTAAGACTTTGTTTGTGGATGGCGCCGGCCACCATTTCTTTTCCCGTACCGCTCTCTCCTTGTATCAGAACAGTTGCATCTGTGGGAGCAATGTCATTGATCAGCTTGTAAATGGTCTGCATTTTGGAATCAATACCGATCATACCGTGAAACCCTTTGGACGTTATCAGCCGGGATTGGAGTCCGGACAGTTCTTCCTGATGGAGAACCGCCCGCTTTATTGTACCTGAAGCCTGCTGCAGTATCAGAGAAATCATTTTCAACGCTATCTGGTCACACTGACAGTCCATGGGACACATCATAACAAAAGCGCCGTCAAGCTGCCTGCCTTCATGCATTGGAATGATTGTCTGTTTTTCATTGTAAGGAAAGCTGTCCGGCACGAGGGGAGGAAAAATTTTTTGGGTGTGAGATATGGTAATGCCTTTTATTTCTTTAATTGTTTTCATGACACCCCGGGTTATCTCCTTGCTCTTTTCAAGAAGGGCACCCTTTTCAGACAGGATGTATAGTTTAGTATAGTCACTGTTAAAGATAAAAATGCGGATACATGCATTCCCAATTATCAATCCCAGTTCATTAATTAAAAAGGAAGCCACACCGTCCAACGATTTCTGCCCGGAGATCTGTTTTAGAACATAACAGAATTTTTCCATTTCCTTGTTTGCCCGTAGAAGATTTTTTTCAGCCTCTTTCCGGTCTGATATATCAGTGGCTATTTCCAGCTTCACAAGCCTTTTATCAACCCATGAGATGGCCTGGTCCCGGATCTCGTACCATTTATTGTTCTTTTCATTTTGGTGTTCCCATATTTTCACACCTGAAGGTAAGCCGTCTTTATTTATCAGATCCTGATTATTGCAGAAATCACATGGGCCGGTTTTACCTTCCTGGAGCACCTGCCAGCAGATTTTCCCTTTTATGTCTCCGAAAATATCAGACAGATGTTTATTAACAAACAGCAGTTCATATGTATGTATATCCGCAACATAAACTGCGGAATCCAAATTATTTAAAATCCTGAGAAGTCGTTCATGGGAACTTTTGAACTCAATGGTTTTAGTATCAACTTTTTTTTCAAGATTTCTGCTGTAATAATAATAAGCTCTAAGGGAATAGAAAGGACCCAGCAGTATGATGAAGACCACAAGCAGAATAAGGCTCACGGTCTTTAAATACACACCGCTGGCTGCTGCATCAGCTTTCGGTGCCCATACACCGACAGACCATAATGTATTTTCTATATTTATAGGTGCATAGGCGATCAGCTTACCTTCAATTTTGTTTTCAAATAATTTGTTATCGTCATTAAATTTAAAAAACAGGCAACTGTCTGACCCGGAATCTCCAGAAGCCATCTTCTGCAGGACCTGCTGTAGTTTTGTAAATTTTTTTGTCTCATCCAGCAGGTTTTTCCCAAACATTCGTCTGTCGCCACTGTAAAGAGAGGTATATGCCTTATCAATGAGAAGCACATGGCCGTTCGCAGAAGATTCATGCGGAATAATAAATCTTTTAACCAGCGTGTCCAGCCTGAGCGTATAGACCAGTACACCATTAAAACCGTTTTCAGATTTATAAAAATTATCTGATGTTTCCGGCGCATACATGGGAGCTGCTATGACTATCCCCTTTTGTCCGGCTTCCACCCCTTTGAATTCAATAAATTGGACAATATAATGGTTTCCCCGTTCAAGACGTCTGGCGTCTTGGAAATATTTTCTCCATGAAAAATCCTTGCCTTCAATCTCGTTTGCATTGACGGTGAATCGGATTGTTCCATTTGAATCCATTAATGCGATATCATTGAGTCCGTACTCTTTTAGATTTTCAAATTCAACAGCAATCATTTCCCTGATTTTTTGTTCATCAAAAGACCTGACAAATGGTATCCGGCATAAGGTACTAAGGGAACCTCCCAGATTTTCAAAAAATTGTTCAACTTTCCCGGCAATTTCTGCAGCCAGTACATGCTGCTGCAAATTAAAGGCAGCCTCATTGGCGTCTTCTGAGGAACTATAAAAATAATACCCCACAAAAATAATCACAATGATCTGAATCAAAGCAATTATGGCATTAATCAGGGGCCGGCCTTTGAAACCTCTAATAAACTCTCTAAGTTCACTCATGTTTTAGTCATAATAAAAATATGTTTAAATCCTATCATTATGGGTATTGGCTTCGTAGTTTTTGAAGCAAAAAAATAATATCCTGTGTGCTTTTTCCTTTGGGGGGTTGATCAAATCCGGGTTTATCGAACTGACCAATGGCCGTGGAAATCCTTTCATATTTTATTTTTGATTTCTTAAACCGCCTCCTGAGCTGTTCTTTCATGTCATCTATATTTTTAGCAACATCACCGAATTCGTCTTTTTGTCTTAAATGAAGCTTTTGGGTCAAATTTCCATTTTTAATGGAATCAATGGTTTTATTCAGCCTGTAGACAGGACCATTTATTTTCTTTAGCATCCTGAAACCTGTAACAGCAAAAAGGATGGTGACAAAAATCAGGCTCAGAGTATTTACAAGGATAAAAATCTGTTGTGTTCCTTCTTTGGCTGATCCGGCATTGATATGTACTGTCCATTGAAGCTGTTCCAACTGCCTGGTGGCCAGAAAATGAAAAAGAAACGCTGAAAAAATGCTTCCGATGAGTGCGGCAAGAATAAACCCCATGGCAAATTTCAATTGAAAACTTGAGTGAACCAGGTATTTTCGCCTTTTTTTATAATTCATAATAAAATCGTTTCCTATTTAACATGACATTGCCGGCATAATCTGCTTTGATAATTATTTGTCACCAGCATAAATTTTTCTTTGGAATATACATTATGACAAGTGCCGCATCCTATTTTTCCGTTAAAGAGTCTGATTTCTTCAGGAAGCGTGGTCAAAGCATTATACGCAGCCTGATCTTTAACAGCAAAATTCTGATAGATAATTCCCACAGGATGATTGAGTTTAAAAGAGGAGTGTTTCCATTTTCCGGATCCGGCAGATAAAGATGTTCTGTTAATAAAACGATCATGACATTCAATGCATTGCAAGGTGTAATCATCCAGTGTGCCGTTTGGATTGGTCACCTTGAAAGAACCGGTGTGGATTTTTTCAAAAACCAGGTGTCCTTTATTATCGATTTTATGACAGGTACTGCAAAAAAGCTGACCTCGCCCTGGTCGTCTGAGAAAATAACGGGTAAATTTTACATTCAAAACCGATGTAGAATGAACAAAATGGCAGGTAATACATGTCATTTCTCCATTAACAAGCGGCATGTCGGCAGGTATAAGTTTTTCAGGAATAATCTCAATTGGATGGGATAATTTTTGTTTTCCGACCTTGTGACATTTTTCGCAGACCGCAGCTGTAACTGCTTTAAGACCGGGTTTGTCTTTTTCAATGTTTGTATGACACATCATGCAGTCTTCCTGTGTAAAATTATGCGCTTTGTTCCGGCTGCCATATACGGATAATGAAACACCAATCAGAATAAAAAAAAGAACCAGTCTGCCGGTCCTCATAGTTCCAATTCTCTGAAATGGTCTGTTATGGCGGCATCAAGCTCCCGGATTTCTTTAAGCTTACTATTTTTTAAATTCATGTCTTCTTGGGAATTCAGGGTTTCCAACTCATTAAGATTTTTTTCAAGCTGTTCAAACAGAGACGATACTGTGCAACATCGGATGTCATATGTTTTCACCATTTCATTTAAGCGAAAGCCCAGAGAATGAATCGCGTCTTTTTTCCTGAAAGCTATCCGATGATTAAATTGTGCTTTCGCGATTATTTTTGTAAATTGAATCAGCTTGACAAAAGGGCCTGCAATCCTGTGGGAATAAAGTATGCTCAAGAACAGCACGCCAAGCGAGGTGATGAGATAAAAAAAAATATTGATCATAATGGTTTTAAATAAAAGACTGTCTTTCAGATTTGAAATATTCAAATGCATGGCAGCAAAATGGAGGTCCAGCGGAAAGGCAATGGTTTTACAAAGGACAAAGCTTGAAATAACACTGAAAAGCAGAAAAAGTCCCAGTAAAATGAGGATGGTTCTTGTATAATCTCTTTTTTCAATTATGCTGTCTAACATTGTATTCGACTTTGTTAATAATTAAACACAGCAGGTATTAAAATGGACTATTTTGACCGGGATATTTATTAAATAACCGGATACCACTATGTAGTATCAAGCAGAAAGCATGTCAAGCTTAAATTGATGTTTTTCTGTCAAGAACCGCTCTTATTTTGCATAGCAGCTTTTCCATCGTTACCGGTTTAGCTATAAAGTGAAAACCGTCTTTGAAAATACCTTTTTGATGCATTCGATCAGCGGTATAGCCACTCATAAAAAGAGCGATTATTGCAGGTTTGATGGCGTGTATTGATTTGTAGACAGCCAGGCCGTCTTTTTTGGGCATGATGACATCGGTGAGCAGAAGGTCTATTTTGTTCGGATCTTTCATAAATTTATTGACAGCATCCTCTCCATCTATGGCTTCAATCACTGAATATCCATGATTTTTTAAGCTGTGTTGAATAAAATTTCTGACATCATCGTCATCTTCAACCAGCAAAACAGTCTCACTCCCCCGGGGATATCCTGATAAGATATTGTTTTTTGAAGCGACAGGATTGGGTACCGCCTTAAAAACAGGAAGATAAATTTTAAAAACAGCCCCTTTACCAGGTTCACTGTAAACTTCAATGTGGCCGCCATGCTGTTTAATAATTCCGTAGGCCATGGACAGGCCGAGGCCGCTGCCTTTTCCCACTTCCTTAGTGGTGAAAAAGGGTTCAAAGATTTTTTCCTTGACCTGTTTTTTGAGGCCGGGGCCGGTATCACTCACAGACAAAAGAGCATATTTTCCGGATTTTTTTTGTCCACTTGCGGAAACAAACCCGTTTTCGATGCTTATCTGTTGTGTTTTCATGGTCAATACACCGCCGTCAGGCATTTCGTCTCTGGCATTCGTTGCAAGATTTATTAAAACATGCTCCATAAGTACGGGGTCTGCATAAACCATAATGTCTGTTTCCGACAATAGTATCTGCAGTTCAATATCCTCTTCAATTAACCTGGCAAGCAGTGCCTGTGCCTTTTTCACGATTGAATTGATAAAAACCGGCTTGGGACTGATCTCCTGTTTACGGCTGAATGCCAGAAGATTTCGAATCAGGCTGACCCCTCTGTTTGAAGAGGAAAGGATCACTTCGATAAACCCTGTCAGAGTCTTATCATAAATGCGGTCTTTCAATAATTCCGTGTAACCGATAACCGCATTGAGAATATTGTTAAAGTCATGCGCTACCCCGCCGGCCAGCTGACCGACTGCCTCCATCTTCTGTGCCTGAAAAAGCTGGTTTTCAAGTTTTTTCTGTTCGGTAATATTTCGCACCAGTACGACCTGCTCCCCTGTTGAGAGAACAGGACTTGAAATATGGAAAACCAATTTATCACCATGAATCGTTTTTATGGTTTTTTCTATTTCAACTGAATCGGAAACTTTAAAGACATCAGCCCCACCGCAAATATCAACAAAATGTTTCATTTGATTATTCGCAGCCAGTAAATGACTATTGTTTTTTGTAAGGACACCAACGCCAATCGCATCTGTTACCGACTGAAGCATTTTATAAAGTCCTTCATTTAATTCAAGCTCGACTTTTTTGGCAGCCCTGGCTTCCGACTCACGGCGGATAATTTTCTGTGAAGATTCAATTTCCTGTGTGAGAAGGTGGAAACGATTTTCAAGGAGAATCAGTTCGTCACCGCTCATGGATGGTTCATGTTTGCTGCCAAGGGTTATTTGTGAAAAATTAGAAATGTTTTTTGTCAACCTCCTGATACGGCGGGTGATAAAAACCGTGAACATACAGGAAAGCAACACAATCATGAATGTCATAACAGCACGCTGCTGCTTCCCCCTGAGGACAAAATCATCCGCCATTGCCTCGGCCTTTTCTTTGGAAAGGAATGATACCAGATTTAAAACAATCTCTGAATCTCCATACTCGTAATCATCCTCCCCGGTAACTAAAAACCGGCTTTGAATTTTTTCAAGTTGAGTTCCCGATGGAAGCAGCTCCAGATCATTGCTGGTTATAATATATCTGGAATTACTGGATAGCAGTGCCAGCAGGCGTTTAGGTGAATCTTTTTGAGAAAGGATAAGGAATTCATCATCAAGTTCGGAAGCGAGCATCAAGGTAACCTTTTGGCCCCGAGGACTTACAATTGATTCCGAAGCAATCAGAAAAGGAGTGCCGTCAATATTGGTCAGATGATTTCGCTGACTGCTTTTTTCCAACAGCAGTCCGGTGGGTTTAACCAGTTCATCAGGTAAAGAATCCTGTTCCCGATGATAGATCTCTCTGGCAATTCCCCGGCTGTCGAACAAAATCACAATACGGGGATTTGCAAGTGTACGCAGTACTGAACCCGGCGGAAACCACCATGGAAATTGTGAATGGCTGACAACATCTTCACGTGAACCATTAAACCAGTTTACCTGATCCATATAATCGGAAAATACTTTTTGTCTTATAAATAATTTAACCAGTTGATAATGAGCTATCACATAATGATTAAAGTCAATCCTGGCTTCCTGGGCTTGATCCTTAAGCTTGTCGTTTAATTGGGCGATAAATGTATGTTTAACCATATCGGTAAAAATTTTGTCCGATATCATATAAACAACAAGACCGCAAAAAACAGTGATCATCACCATTTTTACAGTTATCGAGATTCGAGAAAAGACTTTTTTAATTGTCTTGAAAATCATTGTTTAACACTGATTTCCGGTTCTCCAATTAATTCATCATCCTTGAATTTCCACCCTGCGTTTCTTAACAGCGACGCTGGAATTACACCGAATTTCTTATCGACATATTGCATTTGGTCTTTCAGGTAGGTGATAAGTTCGACCGCACGGCGGCTGGATTTGACACCTTCATCCCAGCTTGTCAGGTATATGGTTCTATAGAACGGATATTTGCCGTTAAGAATATTCTCGGGCAGATTCGGTGCAAATCCGTCAATATTCAGAGCCTTTATTTTTTTTTCATTATTATTTGCCAATGAGATTGTTTCAAATCCAACAGCTCCTGGCGTGTTTTCTATTATTCCGTACATATCGGGAATAGAACCGACTTCTCGAAGCTCAGGGCCGAACAGATCTTCGTTGTCCAGCAGCAACCGCCAGTGACCGAATCTTTTTTTACAGTGCAGTCTTGCTACCGTTTGAATCGGGATGTTTTTCCAGCCCAATTCAGACCAGCGCCGGATTTTTCCCTGAAATATTCTACGTGCCTGATTCAGAGAAATATTTTCAATCGGACAGTGAATGTTCACAAGCAGAAAAAGCGGTTGAACTCCCAAAGTATGAAACCGTATTCCAGGCAGACGGTCCAATTTGGCCGGCGGACAGCAATATCCTGCAATATCGGCCTGTTTACTGCCAAGCATTTTGGCTGAAATTCCGCAGGTGCCTTTATTCGTGAAAATTTTTATTCCATGTTCATTACCATACTGCTTGATCAACGGTTCAATAAATCCATAAAATTGTTGATTCAACGAGACAAAAAGATCGACCTGCCCGACGGAAGCATCGTGCATAACCGGTTTTTTTATCCATTCTGCCGGCATGGCCTGAGTTTCAGCAGGATTTCCGAATGCAGGCCCGGTTATCTGACTCTTTTTGTCCGCTCGGGCAGTTCTTGTCACAAAGACCATACAAGCAAAAACAAGTACAGTGGATAGGATAACGGATAGACTGTGCCGGAGTTTTTTCAAAACTTCCCCCCCTGTCTGGTACATAATTTTAATACATTAGCACTGGAACTTATATATACCCCCATATTCAATCCATCAATCCTTTTTAACCTAACCGGTTGAGGTTTTGATATCTTTTTGATATCTTCAGGCAGTCAATTTTCCAAAGAACAAAGGATTTCAATATGATTGATCATCCATCCTATGATGAACTCAAACACAACCTGGAAAAATTAAACATTGAATTTTCCGATTTCAAAAATCAGTCAGCTCCTGATCCAATTGCCATTAAGCCCTTTGCCAGCAATTTTGTACATGATTTCAACAATATCCTTGCAGCGATTCTTGGCCATACTGAAAAAGCTCTTGATACGCTTCCAGCCACGGAGCCGGCTCATCAAAGCCTTCATCATATTCTTAAGTCCACGCACAGGGCCAAGGATCTGTTAAACCAGGTTTTACTTTTTTTTGGACTAAATAAAGAAGAATATAAACAGATTCAGGTCAACCATATCATAAAAAACGTACTCAATGATATTAAACTTTCCCTGCCAGTTAATATCGATATTCAAGAAGATGTCACAAGTGAAGCCATCACAATTTTGGCCGTACCAGACCATATCCGAAAAGTATTAATGAATCTGTGTACAAATGCCTGCGATGCAATGAAGGAAAACGGGGGAGTACTGAAAATCACATTAATACCTGTTGAACCGGAAGACCAGGCAATTTTATTCTTTTCCGGAGCGCATCAGAACAGTTACCTCCGGCTTTCGGTTTCTGATACGGGAACAGGCATGGACCCCGAGATTGAACAGCGTATCTTCGAACCCTATTTTACCACTAAAGAAAGGGCTGCAGAGTACGGCCTCGGACTTTCAACAGTATACGGAATCATAAAAAAATATGGTGGATTTATCAATGTTCACACATCATTGGGTGAGGGTACTCAATTTGATATCTTTCTTCCAAAAATGGACAGCAAAGAGCAGGCGGAAACGGAACTGGCAGAAACAATCCCAAGGGGCACGGAACGTATTTTGTTTGTAGATGATGAAAAAGTGCTTGTTGATCTTGCCAAGTTTAATATGGAAGAACTGGGATATCGTATTGAACCAAAGACCGATCCGGTGGAGGCGTTGGCAGAATTTTCAGAAAACCCCAAAAAATTTGATTTGATCATTACAGACATGAGTATGCCGAATATGACAGGAGAAATGCTGGCAAGAGCGATCATGCAGATCAGGCCGGAAATCCCCATCATCATCTGTACCGGTTTTAGTGAATTGATGAACGAAGAAAAAGCCCGCTCCATAGGTGTCAGAGATTTTCTCATGAAACCGGTTACCAAACGCAATTTAGCTAAAATCATCCGGGCCACCCTGGATGAAAAAGTTAAAATCAACCTATAATCAGTGATCGTTAAAATCCGGCAATCACAGATTGAATACGTATCTCATACAACCTTTTTTGAAAGGTATCGATTTCTTCTGTCCGTCCCTTTGCGGCGGTTATTTTTATATGATAGATCAACAATTACCCCGTCTCTGACACTGCTTCTTCTGTCCTTGCCGTATTTTCTGCGGTCCTTTTTCAATCTTCGGCTCACGGCCTTTCTCTTCTCTGGATGTCCCTTTATTTTGTTAAGAGAGCCGATATTATCGTATTGGACCGGTATTATTCTATAATCAAAAGTCATAAGTCTGTCACATTTTAGTTAATAAATTAACATTCCATCTGACAGATTAAATCGTCAATTATTAAAAAAGACTTTAATTTTTCCGATTTGATGCTTCTATATAATGTTTAATTCTGATGTACGGTACATACTGCGAATCCATTTCAAGAATATGATTAATCAACCATTGACGCAATTGGGCAATAACATCATCTGTCAGGTTTTCAATGTCTTCGGAAAGTTCACGTCTCAGACTGATGGATCGTTTGGTGAACTGTCTGTGTGCTTTGGAATGGCTGGTAAAATCAGGATATCCATTTTTTTTAAGGATTTTTTCTTCGGCACTGAAATATAATTTGCTGTAATCATTTATTTCTGAAATCATGTTAATAATTTCTTTGCCATCCTTTTTATCATCTTTCAGCGCAATCAGCTCATTAAACAATTTTATCATATTTTTCTGGCAGGTATCAATTTCTTCGATATCGACACTGAATTCAGGATCCCATTCCATGGGCGTAACGTCACTCATTTATATCTCCTTTTTATTACTTATAATAATCTTTGCCCTCATGGTAAGGTATCAAGTAATTTTTCATGAATATTATCAAATCCGCCATTGGACATAATTAAAACCAGGTCGTTTCGATTAAGTCTGGGGGATAAAAATTTAATGACATCATCACTTTGCTCGAATTGATATGCAATGATGCCTTGTTTGTTTATATCTTCAACCAATTTTGAAGTGGAAAATTTTTCACCGGGACTGATCTCCTTTTTTACAGACGGCTCGCAGATACAGACCATATCAGCATCAACAAATGATTGCGGGTAGATGTCTTGGAAAAAATGCCGCATGCTTGTATTGGTCCTGGGTTCAAACACGGCAATCAAACGGCCTTTTGAGCAATACGGTTTTACCGCTTTGATTGTTTCTTTTACCGCAGTGGGATGGTGGGCAAAATCATCCATTATCGTAATCCCGTTTTTTATACCGCGGATCTCCTGTCGTCTTTTTATGCCGGTAAATGAACTTAATGCCTGTTGAATCGTTGTTTGCGGGATTCCGATTTTTCTTGCCGAGGCAATACAGGCCAAGGAATTTTGTACATTATGTTCACCTGGCAGGCCTGTATCAATATCAAACGCCTGGTCCGGACCATGTACGGTATACCGTGTTCGGTTTTTTTCCCGGCAAAGATCGGAAACAGACCACTGCCCGTCCATCCCATAGGTTTCTGCAGCGGAGTTTGTATCGTCCAGGACCTCTTTTAAATGCTCATTATGATTAAAAGCAATGATATGGCCGGAATCCTTTATCTTTTTTACAAATGTTTTAAATACGTTTTTAATATGATCCACATCTGTAAAGATATCTGCATGATCAAATTCGATACCGGTCATGATGGTAATTTCAGGATCATAATGCATGAATTTCGGTCCCTTATCAAAAAAGGCCGTGTCATACTCATCTCCTTCAATGACCATGTATTCACCGCTGCCGATCTGGAAGCTGGAATTAAAATCCTTTAAAATTCCACCGATCATAAAAGACGGGCTCATTCCGGCCGTATGAAGGATATACGCCATTATGGAAGAAGTGGTTGTCTTTCCGTGAGTACCGGTGACCAGAATGATTTTTTTATCTTTGGCAATAAAGCGGTTTACTGCCTG
>JBNKNP010000351.1:0-5714 GCA_050293905.1 Desulfobacteraceae bacterium
CCATGGGCGGTCAGGTTCTCAAGGCAATCGAGTACAAGGCGGATCAAAAACAGTATACAACGCAAATCAGGCAGGCAGCAGCCCAAAAAGCAGATGGTGTCTTTTTATCCGGTCATGATGAAAGCGGGACCATTGCAACGCAATTACAAAAAGCAGGTGTTCAATCCATCCCGATCGGTGGTGACGGATGGGATGCCCAGAGTTTTTTCCTGTTTGGCGGGAATCAATTAAAGCAGGGGTATTATTGTTCTCACTGGTCACAATCTTCAGAAAGAAAGGTGTCAAAGCGGTTTGCGGCCCTGTATAAACACAAACCTTACTTTGGCGTCGGGTCTGCCCTGGCATATGATGCGGTCATGGTGCTGGCATCTGCCATTAAAAAGGCTGGTGTTGTTGACCGCGAAAAAATTCGTAACAGCCTGCAGCACCTTGATTCATATGACGGGGTGACAGGAACCATTAAATTCGATGCCAATGGTGACCCGGTAAAAAGTGTGGTTCTCATGCAGATCGTAAACGGGAAACCGGTTTACCTGAAAAGCCTGGCACCCTTAGATGTTCTTTCCAATGATAACAACTGAATCTATTTATCCTTAAGCTGGAGATTCAAATGGCAATAAAATCCAGCAGCCTTTTGCTTAGAATCAATACGGCGATACTTATCACCGGAATTGTTATTGCCCTTGTTTTTGCAGCCATTCTTTATCCGTTGGAGCGGCAGAGATATGAAAATCAGGTTGAACGGATTAATTTTCTGCTTGAAACCATTTACCAGCAAAAACTCAACACCCTGGCCAATGAGCTTTTTGCAAGGCAGGTTCGGGCACTCAACGCATCCATGGAAGAAATCAGAGCGGTGGAGGATGTTGTCGGAGTTGGTATTTATCTTGAAAACGGAAAACTCTTTCTATTTTCAGGCAAAGATGTGCCAAAGGATCTGAACAGCAATAATTTTGATGAAGGAAAGTCCTTGTTTGTCATGAAAAAAGCCACCCGCTCTGAAAAGTCCATTGGAATTTACAAGCGGAGCATTGAAGTCATCGGCAACAAAATCGGATATATTTCCATTGTCTATGATTTTTCTAAATTTGAACGTGAATCCCAAAATTCCGTCATCCTGTTCATTGTTCTTCTGGTGACCACCCTTCTGCTCATGGCAGCACTGTTAAACCTTTTCTTATTCAAATCAATCATCCATCCGGTATCTGTTCTGCGAAATGCCATGAAACGTGTGGAAGACGGGCAATTGGGAGAAACAATCAATCTGAAGCATGAAGATGAAATGGGCCAGATGGGAAGAGCGTTCAATGATATGTCAACCAAGCTGAAAAAAGGCCAGCAGGATCTGATGGAATCAAAAGAAAAATTCCGCAGCATTTTTGAAAATGCCATAGAGGGTATTTTTCAATGCCGGCCGGGCAATCAGGACTTTATTACTGCAAATCCTTCATCCGCTTCCATTTTAGGGTATTCATCCCCGGAAGCCATTATTGCTTCAATAAAAAAAATCGGAAATCAACTTTTCTGCCGGCACAAAGACTGGATTGAATTTGAATCCGCTCTGGAAAACAAAGGAGAAATCATTAATTTTGAAACCCGGCTTCGCAGCAGATACGGCACGGATGTATGGGTCTCCATCTCTGCCCGCAAGGTCACGGATATCCAGGGAAAAACAATGTATTATGAAGGATCATTTATTGACATCACCGAACACCGCCAACGACAGAAAGCGGAACGGGAACGGAAAGCTGCCCAGGCCGCCAACCGGGCAAAGAGTGATTTTATTGCCAATATGAGCCATGAAATCCGCACTCCGCTCAATGCCATACTCGGTTTTTCCGACATCCTTGAATCCAGTGTTGAATCCAGGCAATTGCTCAGCTACATCCAAACAATTAAATCCAGCGGCAAGAATCTGCTTCAACTGATAAATGATATCCTTGATCTTTCAAAAATTGAAGCCGGCCGTATGGAAATCCAGCTTGATTCAGTTGATTTAAAATTACTTCTTACGGAACTTCAGGGATATTTTATCATCCAGGCCACCCAGAAAGGTCTTGATCTGACAGTCAATTGCGGGGATGACATGCCGCAATACCTGATGCTGGATAAAGTCCGGCTGCGGCAGATCCTTTTTAACCTGGTCGGCAACGCGGTTAAATTTACCCAGAACGGTTATATTAAAATCAAGGCAGACACACACAAAACAGGCAATAAAGATACGGCAACACTGACAATCACTGTGGAAGACACCGGTATCGGAATTGATCCAAAAGCGCACAATTTAATCTTTGAATCTTTCCGCCAGGACCGCAGGGGAAGACTTTCCGCGTCAGAAGGCACGGGACTGGGATTGACCATATCAAAAAATCTGGCGGAAATGATGGGCGGCACCATCACGGTCCAGGGAGAACCCGACATGGGCAGTATATTCACCATCACCATTCCGGACGTGAACCTGGGTGTGCCGTCTTCACAGCATACCAATATTTCCAGTTTTGTTTACAGCCAGATAGAAAATATCACCTTTAAACCGGCAACCCTGTTGATTGCAGATGATATTGCCGTGAACCGGCAGCTTATTTTATTTTCCCTGAAAGAATTTCCATTTACATTTATTGAAACGGATAACGGCCTGACCGCCGTTGAAATGGCATTAGAACATCAGCCGGATATGATTCTCATGGACATTAAAATGCCCGGGCTTGACGGGTATGGTGCCATAAAAAAAATCAGAGCAAACCAAAACTTAACCGACATTCCGATTATTGCCATTACTGCGGCCGGTATGACCGAGGATATAAAAAAAATAACGGCTGCAGGCTTTGACGATTACCTTATCCGTCCCTTTACCCGGAATAAACTCGTTTTAAGTCTGTCAAGCTATCTGGCCCATGATTATCAGGATCATACGTCCTCTTTGACCACAACAGCCGGCAGTTCGCCCGATCCGCTGATGGGGGCCTTAAATCCCTGGCAGTGTCCTGAAAATATAGCCGACCGGCTGTATACTGAACTAAAAGACAAGTGGCTTGAAATTAAACGGAAAAGAAGAATCCCGGATATCAAAGCCTTTGCCAGAACTATTGAGCAGCTTGGGGATGACCACCATCTGAGCATCCTTTCGTCCTATGGAAAACAGTTGAACGAGTTTGTCACAACCTTTGATGTTGATAAAATAAATCTAACCCTGCTACAATATCAGCAGATGATTGAAAACATAATTCTGACAAAAAAAGGGGGATAATGGAGAACGATATTTTAATCATTGATGATATCCCTGAAAACATAAAGGTATTGGGCAGCATCCTTGACAAAGAGCCCTATGCCATTTCTTTTGCCACGGATGGCGCCCAGGCACTTGAAATGATAGAAGAACAGAACTTTGATCTGATTCTGCTGGACATCATGATGCCTGGAATGGACGGATATGAAGTCTGCAGCCGGACAAAGGCCATCCCGTCAAAAAAGGACATTCCCATTATCTTTTTAACGGCTATATCGGAAAAAACAGACATTGTTAAAGGGCTGAAACTGGGTGCTGTGGACTATGTTACAAAACCGTTCAACTCCCATGAACTTATTGCCCGGGTCAGAACCCATCTTGAACTCAAAGAACTGCGGGATACTGTTCTGGAAAAAAACAAGGCTTTGGAACAGGTGAATGCCGAACTGTTAAGCTCTCTTGAAAAAATTAAGGTTCTGGAAGGCATCCTGCCCATTTGCAGTTTCTGCAAAAAAATCCGGGATGAGGATGATCACTGGCTGCCCCTTGAAGCCTTTATCACCCGCCGGTCAGATGTTAATTTCAGTCACGGCATGTGCCCGGACTGCGGGAAAATTCACTACCCGGATTTTTTTCCGGACAAATCTAAATAAGACGGTGGCCCATGCTTGATGAAAAATCAAAAACCAGCCGGTTTATCGGCTTGTTTCTTCTGGGCAATTTCCTGTACTGCTACCCGGTCCTTACCCTGTTTAATGTGCCGGCCATGGTTTTCGGCATCCCCATATTCTTTTTATTTTTCTTTTCAGCCTGGCTGGGTCTGATCATTCTGGTGCTTGTCTGTGCGGAAAGCAGCCCGGAAATTCAAATTGATGATCCCCTTTTGCCTGAAAAACAAGACCGGTATATAAAACATGATTGAACAAAAAATCATTCTTTTAATCGCTTTTGGCTATATCGGTCTTCTTTTTGCCATTGCCTTTTACGGTGACAAACGTGCAGAACTGGGTAAAAGCATTATCAGCAATCCTTATATTTATGCGCTATCCCTGGCCGTCTATTGCACGGCCTGGACATTTTACGGCAGTATCGGTGCTGCCAGCCAGTCCGGAATTACAGGATTTTTAAATATTTATATCGGCCCCACCCTGACCATGATCCTGGGATATCCTGTCATTAGAAAAATCATCCGGATCAGCAAAACCAACAAAATCACCTCCATTGCTGATTTTATTGCATCCCGGTATGGGAAAAGTGCACTTGTGGCAGGGGTTGTTACCATTATTGCCGTCCTGGGTATTGTACCGTACATGTCCATCCAGATAAAAGCCGTTTCAACAACCTATCAATTGCTGACCAACAGCAGCCAGGTGAATTTACCCACCCAGATGCCCCCGATTCTCAAAGATACGGCATTTTATGTCGCCATTTTCCTTGCGGTGTTTGCCGTGTTTTTCGGCACCCGGAATCTGGATGCTACGGAACGGCATGAAGGCATGGTAGCAGCCATTGCCTTTGAATCCATTGTCAAACTGGTGGCATTTATATCTGTCGGTATTTTCATTACTTATGGTGTTTTTAACGGGTTCGGCGACCTGTTTGAAAAATCCTTCCAACACCCTGAAATAAAAAAGCTGTTCACCATGGAAATATCTGCAGGGGCATTTTCCGGCTGGTACTCCGGCCTGATTTTATCCATGGCAGCCGCGATATTTCTCCCCCGCCAGTTCCAGGTCATTGTTGTTGAAAATGTAGATGAAAAACATTTGACAAAAGCCATCTGGCTCTTTCCGCTTTATCTGCTGCTGATAAACATCTTTGTCCTCCCGGTGGCCTTCGGCGGCATGTTGGCCGTGGGGCAGGAGCAGGTTGTTGATGCGGATTTTTTCGCTCTTTTTCTTCTTCTGGCCGAGCATCAGAAAGGGCTGGCCCTGCTCGTTTTTCTCGGCGGCCTGTCTGCGGCAACCGGCATGGTTATCATTGAAACCATCGCACTTTCAACAATGATCTGTAATGATCTTGTCATGCCGGTTCTGTTCCGCCTGTCCATGTTCAACTTTTCCCAGCGAAAGGATCTTCACCGTTTGCTTTTAAATATCAGGCGGGCCAGTATCCTTGTGGTCCTTATCCTGGGTTACCTGTACTTTCATTTTGTTGTGGAATACTATTCCCTTGTGTCCATTGGCCTGATATCCTTTTCCGCGGTTGCCCAGTTTGCCCCGGCCATTATCGGAGGGATCTTCTGGAAGGATGCCACCCGCGCCGGTGCGCTGTGCGGCCTTGTGGCGGGATTTTTAATCTGCGGATACACCCTGGTGCTGCCCTCCCTTGCCCAGACAGGATTTGCCATGCAGGGACTGATCGATAACGGCCCGTTCGGCATCGCACTGCTCAAACCCCAGCAATTATTCGGACTGGGTGCGAATATAAACGGTTTCAACCAGTATGCCCATGCCGTCTTCTGGAGTATGCTTGCCAATATCGGCTG
>JBNKNP010000352.1:0-2449 GCA_050293905.1 Desulfobacteraceae bacterium
AACAATACCCTGCCACCGATTGCTTCCGTATCAGGGCTGAGAACATTTGGTCATGATTCCGGACTTTCTTCGCAAAGAACAGAACTGTTTTACGGTATGTCAGCGTATGACAGAGAGAAAATGAAACAAGGCCTTTTAAAAATTAATCCGGCCGGCGGGCCCACTCCCATGAGTTCTGCCATTGCAGCAGCCACAGACGACCTTAAGGATGTCAGGGGCAGCAAAGCTGTCATTATTGTCAGCGATGGTGAAGATTTAGGTGAAAAACCTGTCATGGCCGCTAAAAAAATGCTGGCTGATCTGGGCGGCGATGTATGTATTTATACTGTGCTTGTGGGAGATGATGAAAAAGGTAAAATGGTGATGGACGAAATCGCACAGGTTTCTAAATGCGGATATATGGTGTCTGCACTGGATACGGTTCCTGCTGCCCCAATGGCAGATTATGTCACCGATGTCTTTTTTGGAGCAAAAGACCAGGGTCTTGGATATCACAGGGCCGTTACCCTGATGAAGCCGTTGAGCAATATTTATTTTGATTTTGATGCACATCAGCTCAACAAACAAGGTCAGGAGATACTGGATAAAAATATCGAAATATTGTCAAAGAATCCGGATATTAAACTCAGTATTGAAGGGCACGCATCTGCCAAAGGCGATGCAGTTTATAACGAAAAATTGAGTGAAAAAAGAGCACAAAGTGTCCGGGATTACATTATCTCAAGAGGAAATCTACCGCCAAACCGGCTTTCCATTGTTGGATTCGGAGAAAACAGACCTGCAATGGTTGAATCCGATCCTTCCATGAAAAATTCAGAGGCCGCAAAACAAAATATGCGGGTAGAATTAAAAGTCATCAAATATTAGCAAACCGGCAGTACCTGTTCGATGTAACAAATCCAACACAGCAAAGGTTTTCAGACAAAAAGAGCTGATTATCCTTTGCTGTGTTTTTTTTATCAGGGATATAAAAGAGAAATTGGAACTGGAGAAAAAGAATAAAAAATGGTAAATAAGTAAAAAACATATTGATTTATGTATGAAAAAAGATCATTAAAAAAACAGATTGTTTTGTGATTATGGATAGGGAGTGACCAGTGAAAAACGATTCTCAACCCAGTGAGGAAATAAGATCCGGCGACAAATTAAATTTCCGGTCTGAAGAACGGACAGAGGCTCAGAAAAAGGCCAGTGTTGAATTTATGCCCGGAAACATAAAAATCCCCTATCATTTCAAGCTTAAGGACCTTTCCTCAAAAGGGCTGGGTATTATTGTCCGTAAAGATTCCAAAGTGCTTGAGCAGATCAAGCCTGGGGATATACTGGATATGCTGTATCATCCGGATGAAGCAACCGCCAACCCTGTGACCCAGCGAACACAGATAAAACATATCTCGGAACCAGAACCCGGGAAGCATGAAGACCATATGCTTGTGGGGCTTTTGATTCTGGAATAACCCGGTTCCAGCGTGATTTAATCCCTTTTCATTTAACCTTGTTGTCTAAAAAGGTTACAGAAACTCCATCTACAATATGTTAAACAATCAATTATGTAAAAAAATTTACCGTTGCAATTTCCGGCATTAATGATTATCTCAAATAAAGTTAATTTTCGGTTTTAATCCAGTCGATCTATATTGGTTGGATATTATTAAAATTTTCAAGGGATGCGGTTCGCTGTCGAATAATATGAGAATAGACGGAATCCTACATCATTTTGAAAAAAAATATCAAAAATAATGGCACAGCAGAATAAAACACAATTAATTCATCATGTTCAATTTAAAACTTTTGAAGAAGCTGAAAAAATTCTCTTTAAATATATTGTATTATAACCAGAGACGAAAACATTCAGCAAATGGCTGGAAAACGCCTGCTCACTGTGGGTAGGCATGGTATAACCTGAAAAATGTGGCTTAACCCAGCTCCAGTTTTTTGGGAAGGTGCATAGGATGACATAAATGGATAGGGAAAAAACTTTATATCTCGTACGAAAGGTAGCCAGAGAATTTTGTAGGCAGTATTTTTGTTTCAAAGAATACACGAAACTTTACGACAATAAAAACCCCCAAGGCCGCCTACCAATAATGATAGAAAACAATTTTTTTGATGTTGCTCTTTTGAATTGGGCGCATCTATTTGGGAACTGGAATGATTCTTTACATTTCAAAAATATACTTGATGATTGTGAAAATTTTAAAAACAGAATCAAAGAGAAATTGTCTCTTTGTGATCGTCAATGGGACGATCACTGGAATCTATTAAAAGATTTCCGAGATAAGCGAGTCGGACACTTTGATTTGACAATAGAAACAATTGTCGTGCCTCAGTTGGACATTGCTTATAAATGTATCGCCGAATATTACATTGAAGTTACAACTGAACTGGAAAGATTAGACTGCCAACCGATAGAACCAAAAACATTAGAAATTTTTATCGACAGCAATAA
>JBNKNP010000353.1:0-1762 GCA_050293905.1 Desulfobacteraceae bacterium
CCATGGGCGGGGTCTCCAATGTCGGATTAATGGCCAAAAAAGCCGAAGAGTACGGTTCCCATGATAAAACCTTTGAGGCCCCGGGCAACGGCGCCATTAAGGTAATAGACGATCAGGGAAAGGTGCTCATGGCCCAGGATGTTGAAACGGGTGATATCTTCAGGATGTGCCAGGCCAAGGACGTGGCGGTTCGCGACTGGGTCAAACTGGGAGTCACCCGTGCCAAAGCAACCGGTTCTCCGGCGGTGTTCTGGCTTGATCCCAAACGCGGACATGATGCCCAGCTGATTGAAAAAGTAAACAAATACCTGCCGGAACACGATACATCGGATATCGAGATCCATATCATGCCGCCGGATGATGCCATGGCGTTTACCCTGAAACGGGTCCGTGCCGGAAAAGATACCATCAGTGTGACCGGCAATGTACTCAGGGATTATCTGACCGACCTGTTTCCCATTCTTGAATTGGGCACCAGTTCCAGAATGCTTTCCATTGTTCCGCTGCTCAACGGCGGCGGCCTGTTTGAAACCGGTGCCGGCGGATCTGCCCCCAAACATGTGCAGCAGTTCCTGGAGGAAGGCCATTTAAGATGGGATTCTCTTGGTGAGTACTGTGCACTGGTTCCCTCCCTGGAGCTTGCGGCAAAAACAGGCAGCAACCCAAAGACTCAAATTTTTGCAAAAGCTTTGGACCAGGCCATCGGCATGTATCTGGATGGGGAAAAAGGGCCGTCCAGAAAAGTCAATGAACGGGATAACCGCGGCTCAAGTTTTTATATTGCCCTGTACTGGGCAAAATGCCTGGCCGAACAAACGGAAAATAAAGAGATCCAGACCCGGTTTTCTGAAACCGCTAATCTGCTTGAAAAAAACGAATCAAAAATCAACGAAGAACTTCTGGCGGCCCAGGGCAGCCCGGTGGATCTTAACGGTTATTATGCACCCGAGCTTGATACAACGGAAAAACAGATGAGACCCAGCAGCACTCTGAACGACATCATCAACAGCCTGTAGAAGATGATAAACAAAAACAAAAAAAGACACCCTCTTTTTACAGGGGGTGTCTTTTTATTTTTAAAGCCGTGCCTTTTTAAATTCAGGCCCGGCTTTTAGACCTGATTCTTAATCCAGGGCAGCTTCCCGCCGGTTTTTAAAATCTGGGCATCCAGCGGGGAAAGGGTATGGGCAAGATCGTATGCCGCATTCCGGGTTTTATTTTTCAGGACGATATTTTCATCCTGGAGATCATTGATCACAATTTCAAGGTCATCACCCAGCTCAATGGCGTCATAATCATCTGCATTTTTAAACGTTAACGGCACAATCCCGAAATTGATCAGATTGGCCAGGTGGATCCGGGCAAAGGATTTTACAATCACTGCTTTCACCCCCAGGTATTTGGGGGCCAGGGCTGCATGTTCTCTTGAAGATCCCTGGCCGTAGTTTTCACCGCCGATCACAAATCCGCCTTTTTTCTCCAAAGCTCTCTCCGGGAACTGCGGATCCACCACTTCAAACACAAATTTGGAAATTTCGGGGATATTGCTGCGCAGAGGAAGGATCTTAGCTCCTGCCGGCATGATGTGGTCTGTGGTGATATCATCTTCAACCTTTAAAATCACTTCGCCTTTCAGGGTATTGTCCAGCGGCAGAAATTCAGGCAGCGGCGCAATGTTCGGTCCGCGGATGATGTCAACCTGAGCTGCTTTTTCTTCATCCAGGGGCGGAATAATCATATTATTGTTCACAATAAATTTTTC
>JBNKNP010000354.1:0-2177 GCA_050293905.1 Desulfobacteraceae bacterium
TGGCTTGAATCCATCCGGGGAGAAAAATGCGTGGTGATTGAAAACAATATCCGACCCGTGCCGTTGTTCCCTGTTTTTTTTCATCCGTCCGGGACCCTGTTTCCCCTTCTTGAAAGAAGACCAAAATCGGCAAAGAACGCCAGAACCAGGCTGCATAAGAAAGTATTTACGTTCAATACCAAATCAAAACAACACCGGTTTTCAGGCCGGAACACCCTGCCCCCCTTTGACCAGATTCTGCCGATCCTGGATCGATATGACCTGCTGCCGGCTATCTTTTTTTTAAAATCCAGAGCAGAGTGTGACCAGGCCATCCGGATGTGCACTTCGAAATTATTGTCCAGAAACCCGGAAAAGAAAACAGCTTTAAAACAGAAAATTGAGGAACTGGTATCGGCCAATCCCCACTTAAAGGATCACAGGCAAAGGTCGTATCTGGAGCAGACCGCAACAGCTTCCCATCACAGCGGCCACCTGCCGGCCTGGAAAGTGGTTGTTGAAACCCTGATGGCCCAGGGTCTTTTAGATGCCATGTTTGCCACATCCACCGTGGCTGCGGGCGTTAATTTTCCGGCCCGGTCCGTGGTCATTTTGAATTCTGACCGGTTTAACGGTGTTGAATTCATGCCGCTGTCGTCCAGTGAATTTCAGCAGATGACCGGTCGTGCCGGCAGGCGCGGTAAGGACAAAATCGGATTTGCAATTGTCCTGCCTGGAAAATTCATGGATTTAAAATACGTCTCTGAAATGATCCATTCAAAGCCCCTGGATATTGAAAGCCGGATCACCATCAATTTTTCCATGGTATTGAACCTTCTGCTTTCCCACACCCCTGAACAGATTAAAAGTCTGCTGGAAAAATCGTTTGCCTCGTTTCAGATCGCCTCGGGGAAAGAACAGGGCAGGCTTGCCAAAAAGCGTTTCGGACATGATCTTGAGCTGCTCTGGCATGATTTTATGGATCACATGGATTTTCTGGCCCAGGAAGGGTTTGTCACCCATGACGGCAAACTGACCGATGACGGCCTGTGGACCTCCAAACTTCGCCTGGATTCGCCGCTTCTGGTGGCCCAGAGCATTCGTGACAACCTGCTGCCGCTGACAGACCCTGCCCTGTTGGGAGCGCTGATTTCCGCCTATGTCAATGAAAAGGAATTTAAAGACGACCCGCTCTACGGCCAGGCACTTCCCAAACAGTTAAAAGAGGTGTTCATTGACGCCAGAAAAGGATTAAAACCCTTTGCCGTGAAACTGCTTCAAAACGGTTTTCATGCCCCCAATCTTTTTATCCAGCCCTGCCTGATGATGTATGCCTGGGCCCATGATGAACCCTGGGACGATCTGATTTCAGGCTCGGATTATGCTGAAGGCGATTTTGCGCGACTGATATTGAGAACAGCAGAAAACTTACGGCAGATATCCAAACTCAATGAAAATTTTCCCGATCTTGCCCGGACAGCTAAAAAAGCCATTGAATTAATCTTGAAAGAACCGGTTCTTACCTTTTATAACTAAAATAACAGGTATTATAAAATAAAAAGCTAATCTTTAAAGGAAGAAATATAATGAAACAAATCTTTTCACCCCATGCCCCGGCTGCCATCGGCCCTTACTGCCATGCCATGGTTCACGACAATCTGGTTTACTGCTCAGGCCAGATCGGCCTTGATCCGGAAACCATGGAAATTGCCGGAGACACGATAAAGGAACAGACACAACAGGTGATGAAAAATCTTGAAGTTGTATTAAAAGCCGCAGGATCCCAACTTGACAGAATTATTAAAACCACCATCTTTCTGGACAATATGGAAGATTTTTCAGAAATGAATGAAATCTATGAGACATCTCTTTCCGGTCACAAACCTGCCAGGTCCACCATAGAAGCGGGAAAACTGCCGAAAAATGTTTTAATTGAAATCGATTGCATTGCAGCATGTTAAATTAGGGAGACGACACCAATGACACAGGATACAAAAAAAATTATCTACTCCATGATCAATGTCAGCAAATTTCACGGCACCCGGCAGGTGTTAAAAGATATTTCCCTGTCGTACTTTTACGGGGCAAAAATCGGGGTACTGGGCCTGAACGGGTCAGGAAAATCCACCCTGCTGAAAATCATGGCCGGAGTTGATGAAAACTATTCCGGCGAAACCATTCTGTCCAAAGGGTTCACC
>JBNKNP010000355.1:0-4197 GCA_050293905.1 Desulfobacteraceae bacterium
AAAGGCACCTTCGGACAGGGCCTTTTCGTCATCCGCCCCTGTAAAGACAAGATCTCCCTTTTTACCCATGACAATGGCCGTACCCATATCCTGGCACATGGGGTAGACTTTTTCAGCGGCAATGACTGCGTTTTTCAGCAGTTCAAGCGCCACGTACCGGTCATTATCACTGCTGCCAGGATCATCAATGACATTTCTTAATTTTTCAAGATGCTCTGCCCGGTACAGATGGGCCGTATCTTTAAACGCAGCCGCAGCCAGCAGGGTCAAACCTTCAGGATCTGCGACCACAACCTGTTTTCCGTTAAACTCTTTTGTTGAGACATGGTCTTTTGTTAAGAGCCGGTAATCGGTGTTATCCGCTCCCAGGGGGAACATGGTGTCAAATTTAAATTCCGTCATTTTATCTATCCTCTGCTCCCCGTTGCTATTTGACAAAAGCCATCTTTCTTCGCAGGTAAGCGATCCGGGTCTGATGCGGCAGATCCTTGGGGCAGTAATCCTCACAGCCCAGCAGGGTCATGCAGCCAAAGACACCGTCATCATCTCCGATAATTTCATAAAAGTCATCATTGGACCGTTTATCCCTGGGGTCCAGGGCAAACCGGGCCAGCCGAATGAATCCGACAGCAGACAGGAAATCCGGCCGCATCCGTTTCGTGGCGCAGGCAGAAACGCAGACACCGCACTCCACGCACCGTTCAAGCTCATAAATTTCATCGGCGATTTCCGGGTCCATCCGCTCTTCAAGCCGGTTATAGTCAATTTCATCGGCGTTCTGATCATGAATCCAGGATTCCACCCGCTCGGACATCTGGCGCATGAATTTACCGGTGTTGACAGAGAGATCACCGATAAGTTCGAATCCGGGCAGCGGCAGCAGCTTGATTTCACCGTCCGGATATTTGGAGGTCAGTGTCCGGCAGGCCAGCGTGGGCGCGCCGTTAATAACCATGGCACAGGACCCGCAGATGCCTGCCCGGCAGACAAAATCAAACTGGAGGGAGGGATCCTGGGTTTCGCGGATCTCGTTTAAGGCAATAAAAATGGTCATGCCCGGGGCTTCGGTGATCTCATAGGTCACCATCCGGGGTTTATCCCCTTTTTTTTGGGGATTATATCTGAAGATCTGAAATTTTAATATTCTTTCCTGGTCGCTCATTATTTAAACCCCCTGCCTATACGCTCATTTTTACCTTTGAATTTTTCCGGAATCGGCGTCGGGTTCAGCAGTTGCTGCAGCTCGAACCTGTCCGCATCCGGATTGGCCGCCTTGATTTCCTCAATCTGTTTTTCCCTTTTTTCCGTGTCAGGATGGTGGATGGTATTGTCCACACCATACCCCCGTGATCCGGGCGGCATTTCCATTTTCATGACATCCAGATTTTCATATGTCACCTCCGGAAGGTCGGAAGCTTCATCTTTCCAGGATGTCAGGGTCCGCTTGAGCCAGTCCCTGTCGTTTCTTTCCGGATAATCTTCTCTCGCGTGGGCACCCCGGCTTTCCGTCCTGAGCATGGCGCCATAGGCCACGCACAGGGCCAGCTTGATCATTTTGGGTACGCGTATGGCTTCAACCAGTTCCGGGTTGGAAGAACTGATCCGGTTCCTTAAGGCAATGGATCTTGCCCGCTGGTTGAGCTGTTCAAGTTCTTCAACCGCCTGCTTAAGGTCTGTTCCGTTTCTGAAAATACCCACTTTGTCCATCATGATTTTCTGCATGTGGGCTTTGAGAATAAAGGGATTTTCACCATAATCCCGGACCAGGAGTTCTGTAATCTTCTTTTCTTCCTGCTTCATGAAATGTTCAATGGTTGCGGTGCTGACATTTAATGAATTTGCCGCGCAGTAATCAGCCACAAATTCCCCGACAATCATGCCGGCCACAACGGTTTCAGCAACCGAATTGCCGCCCAGGCGGTTAAAGCCGTGCATATCCCAGCAGGCTGCCTCACCCGCGGAAAACAATCCTTTCAGAGTCGGGCTTTCGCCGGTGGCATTGGTTTTAATACCGCCCATGGAATAATGCTGGGTGGGGCGTACCGGGATATACTCTTCCACCGGATCAATCCCGAGGAAGTATTCACAGATTTCCTTGACTTCTCTTAAGTTCTTTTCAATATGTTTCCGGCCCAGCAGTGTGATATCCAGCCAGAGGTGATCACCGTAGCGCGAAGGTACGCCTTTGCCTTTTCTCATGTGCTCGGTCATGCGGCGGGAAACCACATCTCTTGAGGCCAGCTCTTTTTTATCAGGCTCATAATCCGGCATAAACCGGTAGCCGTCCTTGTCCAGGAGCAGACCGCCGTCTCCCCGGCATCCTTCAGTGGTTAAAATGCCCACCGGTACAATAGCCGTGGGATGGAACTGAACCGCTTCCATGTTTCCCAGCTGGGCTATCCCGGTTTCAAGGGCAATGGCCGTACCAATGCCTTCTGAAATCACCGCATTGGTAGAGACGGAATAGAGCCGGCCGTACCCGCCTGTGGCAATGGTGGTGGCCTTTGCCACATAGGCGATCAGCTCCCCTGTAACCAGATCCCTGACCACGGCGCCGTAACAGGTCCCGTTTTCATGGATCAGGGCAATGGCCTCTTTCCGCTCATGAACCGGTATGCCCATCTGGATAGCTTTATTATCCATGGCATAGAGCATGGTATGGCCGGTGCCGTCGGAGGTGAAACAGGTCCGCCATTTTTTGGTACCGCCGAAATCCCTGGCAGTAATCAGGCCTTCTGCCTCATCTTTTTCTGTAATCGTGACCTTTTTCCCATTGATAATTACCTCACGGTCGCCGCCCTTTACCCTTGACCAGGGAACGCCCCAGGCAGACAGCTGGCGGATGGCTTTTGGCGAGGTGTTGACAAACATTCTGGCAACATCCTGATCACAGCCCCAGTCACTGCCTTTTACCGTATCTGCAAAATGGACATCTTCATCATCTCCCTCACCTTTGATACAAGCCCCCAGGCTTGCCTGCATACCGCCCTGGGCGGCTGCGGAATGAGATCTTTTGGCAGGAATCAAAGACAGGACAATGGTTTCATATCCTCTCTGCATCGATGCAATGGCAACTCTAAGTCCTGCCAGCCCGCCGCCAATCACAAGTGAATCCGTATATATGACTTTCATTTAGGTTACCCCTTTTAGTGAGTTTCTTGAGCATGTTCAACAGCGTCTTCGGCATGTTCAACCGCGTTATTCACGTGTTCGCCGGCGTCTTCGACTGATTCTTCCAAAGGAGCTTCGGCATCCGGATGTTCTTCCATGTGCTCTGCCGGTTCTTCAACATCCTGGTCTGCAGCATCGGTTTCCCCGTCCTCAGCTTCAAGTCCTTCTTCCTGCTCCCCGGTTTCTTCCCCTGTTTCATCCAGAATTTCTTCTCCGGCTTGTTCTTCGTCAGCCTCAATCTGTTCTGCTTTTACGGGTTTGATATATTTTTCACCGGCTTTGCTCCGGTGACCGATACCAATGATAATAAAAACTGCAAGGGCCACAGCACCTAAGGCTAAAAAGAAAATGCTCAGATTGTTTTTTAATTTTTTAAGCCTTTTTCTTGATTTTACCGGATCTTTTCCCCCAAACCATCCCCATTTCATACACAACCGGTAAAGCCCGGTAATCCCGTGGAGCTCCACACAGATCAACAGGACCAGGTAAAGCGGCCACATGGTTCCTGTAACAACCCTGTCCGCCGACATATACGGCCCTATCCCGGCCGGATGTGTCAACATGATATACAGATGAACCGACCCGAGAAAAAACATGAGAAACCCGGTAACAACCTGGATATACCACAGGTTGGTGTCCGGATGATTCATCATCTGCATCTGATCCCTGAAAATTCGATGCTGCTTCCAGGAAATGGGAAATTTTCTAACACCCAAAAGCGCATGAATGATAAACAGTGTAAAAATCGTTAAAACAGCGCAGAAAACAGCTAAAGGAAAGCCGTGGCCATCTTTGGACAAAAATGACAATTCCATTGTTTTTGCCACAAAATAAAAAGAGCCTTTTCCCAGGATAATAGAGCCCACAAGCATCATATGTGCCCACATGAACAGCCCCAGTACCAGGCCGGTCGCACTCTGGGCGAAATCCAGCCTTGCCGGTATTCTGCTCTTTTTTTTATTTGATTCGATAATATAACTATCCAATTTTCTTAACCTCCTCATGGGTTAATCTGCTGATTTGTAC
>JBNKNP010000356.1:0-5711 GCA_050293905.1 Desulfobacteraceae bacterium
GCTCTTTGACTGCGCCGAGCTGATGGCCAAGCAGCCCAGACCCAAAGGTTCCAGGCTGGCCATTGTCACCAATGGCGGTGGTCCTGGTGTAATGGCCACGGACACGCTTGCCCGGTACGGGCAGGAGCCTGCTCCCCTTGACAAAGACACTCTTAAGGCACTGGATGATATCCTGCCGCCGTTCTGGAGCCGGGGCAATCCCATTGATATTCTCGGTGACGCGCCGCCTGAACGGTTTGAACAGGTTCTGGAGATCTGTTTTCAATCGAAAAACATAGACGGCGTGCTTGTTATTCTGGCGCCCCAGGAGTCCACCCGGCCGACAGAGGTTGCCAAAAGCCTGGTGTCGGTTATGAAGGAGCGGCGATACCCTGTGATCGCCTGCTGGATGGGCGGAAAAACCATTGCCCCGGCAGTAACCTGTCTGAATGACTCCGGCATCCCGACCTATGATACGCCGGAGCGGGCAGTCCGGGCTTTTTTGTATATGGTTGAATATGCAAAAAACACTGAAATGCTGATGCAGGTTCCCCCCAAAGTGACCGGTCATCTGGTGTTTGACCGGGACAAAGCCGGAAAGCTGCTTGCTGATTGTCCGGATGATACCTTTCTGCCGGAGCTTGAATCAAAGCAGCTCCTGGCAGCCTATGGCATCCCTGCCATTACTACAAAAACAGCACAGTCCAGTGACCAGGCAGTCGACATTGCCCGGGAAACGGGATATCCCATTGTAATGAAACTGCTCTCGCCGGATATCACCCACAAAACCGATGCCGGAGGCGTCCGGCTGGATCTGCGAAGTGAAGCTGATGTCTGTGATGCATTTGAGCAGATCATGAAGTCGGCACGTGAGTATAACCCGGATGCCAGGCTGAACGGCGTTACCATTCAGCCGTATTTTGCAAATCCGGATTATGAAATTCTGCTGGGTGCCAAACGTGATCCCAATTTCGGTCCGGTGATTCTGTTCGGCATGGGTGGTATTTATACCGAGGTGCTCAAAGACAGGTCTTTGGGGCTTCCACCCATGAACCGGCTGCTCGCCAGGCAGCTCATGCAGGAGACAAAAGCCTTTTCTTTGTTAAAAGGATACCGGAACCGGGCTGCGGCAGATCTGGAAACACTTGAAAAAATGATTCTCAGTCTTTCCCAGCTGCTGATCGATTTTCCCCAGATTCAGGAACTGGACATGAATCCGGTCCTGATTAAAAAGGGAAAACCTGTTGCCGTTGATGCCCGGGTGCTTGTATCCCCCATGGATATCGCCTCTTCTTTGCACCTGGTGATCGGGCCGTATCCCGAAGAAGACGAGTCCCGTATGAAAAGTGCCGACGGGCATAAAATTTTTGTCCGGCCTGTCAAGCCCGAGGATGCGCCTCTTTTTATTGATCTGTTCAATGAATTGTCTCCCACCACGATTTACTACCGGTTTTTCAGCCTGATAAAGGAATTAAAGCCTGAGATGCTTGCCCGGTTTACCCAGATTGATTATGACCGGGAGATCGCTCTGGTGGCGATTGATGAAGAATCTGAGAACGAGAGACTGCTTGGCGTTGCAAGAATTATGGGTGATCCGGATGCCAGGACAGGTGAGTTTGCCGTCCTGGTATCTGATCCCTGGCAGGGCAAAGGCATTGGTGCGCGTCTGCTGGAAAAATGTCTGGCCGTTGCAGAAAAGCGGGGATTTGAAATGGTTCACGGCCTGGTTTTAAAAGAAAATAAACATATGCTTGCCCTTGGGAAAAAACTGGGATTTGAGGCTAAAAGAGACCCGGATACCGGTGAAAACAAACTGGTGATACATTTTGACAGAAAATCCTGATAAATTAAAAAGCGGCCGGCTCGGAACCTTTTCCGGTGTCTTTACCCCGAGTGTTCTGACGATTCTCGGGATTATTTTATTTCTCCGGCTGGGATATGTTGTGGGAAATGCCGGACTGGCTCAGGCTCTTATCATCATTGCAATTGCGAACCTGATTTCTGTTTTGACCAGCTTTTCCCTTGCTGCGATTGCAACCAATATGAAAGTAAAAGGCGGTGGGGATTATTACCTGATTTCCCGGACCCTTGGGATTGAGTACGGAGGTGCCATCGGTATTGTCCTTTTTCTGGCACAGTCTGTATCCATTGCTTTTTACTGCATTGGATTCGGCGAAGCAGTCAGCAGTATTTTTAATCAAACCGGTGCGGTTTTACAGCCCCAGGTGATCGCCGGGGCTGCCCTTGTTTTTCTATTTGTCCTGGCCTGGCTCGGTGCGGATTTTGCCACGAAATTCCAATATGTAGTCATGGCGTTCCTTATGCTTGCTCTTGTTTCTTTTTATGTGGGCGGGATCGGAAAATGGGAAACCCGGCTGCTGGTTCAAAACTGGTCCTCTGAAGGTTCTCGAACCGGCTTCTGGATTTTGTTTGCAATTTTTTTTCCTGCTGTTACCGGGTTTACCCAGGGCGTTTCCATGTCCGGTGATTTGAAAGATCCGGGTAAAAGCCTTCCGTTAGGAACCTTTGCCGCAGTAGGCTTGTCCATTATTGTTTATTTTTCCGTGGCTGTAATTTTTGCTGCTTGCGCTCCGGCTTCCGAACTTGCCGGCGATTACGGCATCATGAAAAAAACGGCATACTGGGGGGTTTTTATCGATGCCGGTGTAATTGCGGCCACGCTTTCGTCTGCCATGGCCTCTTTTCTGGGTGCACCCAGAATTCTTCAATCCCTTGCAGCGGACAGGATTTTTCCCCTGCTTGATCCATTTGCCGAAGGTGCCGGAAAAACCAACAACCCCAGGCGGGGGGTGTGGCTGTCCTTTGCCATTGCAGGGCTCACCATTGTAATGGGACAGCTTAATCTGATTGCGGGAATCGTGTCCATGTTTTTTTTAATCTCATACGGCCTTTTAAATTATGCGACCTATTTTGAGGCAGCAGCCCTGAGCCCATCGTTCCGTCCACGGTTTAAATGGTATGATAAGCGCCTGAGTCTGATTGGCTTTATTATCTGCGTGGGCGGGGTGCTGGCAATTGATTTTAAAACCGGCATGGCTGCTGCTGCGGTTTTATTTGCAGTATATCAATACATTAAGCGCACGGCTCTTCCTGCCCGCTGGTCGGACAGTCAACGCTCATATCATCTTAAAACCATCCGGGAAAATCTATTGGCCACCCAGCAGGACCTGGAACACCCCAGAGAATGGCGACCGTTTATTCTGGCGGTTTCCAATGATATCTCCTGCATGGGTGAACTGCTTGAGTTTTCCTCGCTGATCGAAGGAAACAGCGGGATGACGACCGCTGTCCGGGTTATTCAGGGCACCGGATACCGTGCCTTAAAGAACAAGTTCAATGCAGCAAAGGAATTGTCACTGGCGATAAAGGAAAAAGAAACCCATGCATTTTCCCTGGTCGTGTCAATGGATGATATGGCCAAAGGACTGCCGGTTCTGTTCCAGTCATTTGGAATCGGACCGGTACGGGGGAACACGGTTTTGTTTAATTGGGATGAGAACAGGGAAGGTCAAAACCGGGCAGGCAGTCTGAAGGGATATCAACAATATTTCAGGCCGGCGCTTCAAAACGGCTGTCACGTGATTTTACTGGATCAAAAGCCGGTTGAACCTGCCTTGCCCGGGACGGGCGGTAAAAAAACAATTGATGTGTGGTGGAAAGGTGATGATACCAGCCGCCTGATGATTCTTCTGGCATATTTGATTAAACGAAATGAGCGTTGGGGGGATGCGGAAATAAGGCTGCTTGCCTTTCACCTGGATGTGGATAACAGGGAAAATATTAAAGATCTGTCTGATATGCTTGAAGACATCAGGATTGATGCAATACCGAAGATTATTTTAGGAGCAGATGCTCAAACCATTGTCAAGACGTCCGGAAATGCAGATATCGTGTTTCTTCCGGTCTTTTTAAAGGACAGCAATCCCTTTGTTTTTGAGGATACACCTGCTTTAAAAGTGATCTCCGGATTAAAAACCATTGCATTGACCATGGCGGCACATAAGGTCGAACTGGATACTGAGCCGGAAAAAGGAAATTTAGAAGAACCTGCGGCAGATTCTGAAAATCAGAACGGACAAGGTTAAAAAACGGCCTGTTCCAATATGATTTGGAACAGGCCGTTGTGCGGGTTTTTAAAATAAAAGGGTTTTACTTAAGAAAAATCATACCCTCGTTCACCATGAAGTGCCTGGTCAAGACCTTGTTCTTCATCTTCCTGGTCCATTCTGAATCCGATGGTTTTTTCAACGATAACACAGATGATGTAAGTGGCCACGACAGCCAGCAGAATCGTCACCCCGATGCCTTTGAGCTGGACAAGGAGCTGGTCAAAAGCTGTCCAGGTTCTGCCGGCAGCTTCCGAAGCAGATGCCATCCAGGAATCGCGGATAAAAAAGCTTAGCAGGATCACCCCCAGGCCACTGCCCACGCCATGGATGCCGAAGCAGTCCAGTGTATCATCGTATCCTATTTTGTTTTTAGCCTGGAGTGCGTAAAAACAAACCATGGAAGATGCAGCACCAAGGAAAAGAGCGCCTGCGGGCTGAACAACGGCAGCAGCGGGGGTAATGACAACAAGGCCGGCCAGGGTGCCTGAAGCAAAACCGAGCGCGGATGCTTTTTTGTATAGTATTCCTTCTATGGCCAGCCAGACAAGGGCGCCGCTGGCAGCGGAAACCTGGGTCATGGTCAGGGCTCTGGCTGAATCCAGGCCGCTTTGAAGGGTTGATCCTGCATTGAAACCAAACCAGCCGACCCACAAAAGGCCCGCACCCATCAATGTCATGACCAGATTATTCGGCCTGATGGCGATTTTCGGATGTCCTGTTCTCGGCCCAAGATAGAGGGCGACAATCAAAGCACTGACACCGGCTGATACATGAATGACAAGACCTCCGGCAAGATCAATAACGCCGTTGGCACCGGCATTGAAAAGCCATCCGTCAGATGCCCATACCCAGTGGCACAACGGGCTGTAAACGATGAGGAACCACAGGGAAATGAACATGATGTATCCCCTGAGGTAAACGCGCTCAGCCAAAGCACCGCTGATCAGGGCTGGGGTGATAATGGCAAATTTTCCCTGGAACATGGCAATGATATATTCCGGGATGCCGTTGGTTATTCTTTCATCAATGCCTTTTAAAAAGAAAAAATCAGGGTTCCATCCTACAAATCCGCCTAAGATACTATCACCAAAGGTCAGAGAATATCCGCAGACAACCCACAGCACACCAATAACCGCCATGGCGACAAAGGTATGCATCATGGTGCCCAGAACATTTTTTGTTCTGACAAGGCCGCCGTAAAACATGGCCAGGCCAGGCATCATTAGCAGAACAAGGGCTGTGGATATTAACATCCAGCTGGTGTTTCCCGAGTCAATCACAGGTTCGGCAGCAAGTGCAGTACCGGATAAAAGTACACAAAATAACAGGCTTAACAATAACTTCTTTTTCAACATATTTGGTCTCTCCCCCTTTAAATTATAATTAGGCATGTACAAGCAAATGTTATGCCATTTTCCGGAAATCCGGCGCGATGTCTGCTCAACCGGCCGTAATTAAAGGGTTTCAGAAATTTTTTTAAGGATTTTCTAAAAATTGAAAACTATAGAAAATAAAAATATACAAATTTGTAGTATTTTTACCAAAATCTTAATAACAATTTTGTAATAAGATGTATTTAAATTTGATATTTTTGGATGTGTT
>JBNKNP010000357.1:0-17065 GCA_050293905.1 Desulfobacteraceae bacterium
GGTCTCAGACCAGGGGGGCTTGACCATTACATTTCCTGAAAAAAAACAATCCTATGTATTTGATGCTGCACAAGAATACCGGAAGGACAGGACTGACCTGCTGGTATTCGGCGGCAGTGAATACGGCACAGGGTCATCCCGGGACTGGGCAGCCAAGGGTACCGCCCTTTTGGGGGTCAGGGCTGTCATAGCCACATCTTTTGAACGGATTCACCGTTCCAACCTGGTGGGTATGGGAGTGCTTCCTCTGGTGTTCCAAGAGAATGAATCTTTTGATTCCCTTGGACTGAAAGGAGATGAAGTCTTTGATATAACCGGGCTCAATCAGATTAAGCCCAACTCCGGTTTAACTGTTACTGCCCATGCTAAAAACCGAACTGACATTGATTTTCAGGTCATTGTTAAACTTAACACAGAGATTGAACTCGAGTATATCAAACACGGCGGTATTCTTCATTACGTGCTCAGGCAGATGATCAATTAATCAAGTTTAATTTATCGACTTTAATACGAACAGCCAGTGTAATGTCGTCCCCATAATAACTGCAAGATGGAAAAGTTCATGGGGGCCGATGACTCCCTGAATCAGGACGGGAATCCTGAAGAATTCAAGAACTGCACCAATGGTATATGCCAATCCACCGTATACAAGATATCTGACAAAATAAAACCCTTTCTTTTTCCATAAAACAGTTACGGAAATGACACCCAGCCACCCAAGACCTAAAAAAAAGATCAGGCTGAGCAGTTCAGGCATGTCATTAAAAAATATCGTGCCCAGGACAATTCCGTTTATCGCTAAAACCCAGACCAACAAAATGATTCCCCACCGCATCACCCCACGGAACACGACACTGTGAATTGCTGTAAAAGACCCTGCAATCAACACATAAATACCGGCATGATCAAGGATCCGCAGCACATACCGTGCCGTACCGCCAAAGGCGAGCAGATGATAAACCCCGCTCATTGAAAATAAAAAGACACAGGAGGACCCAAAAACAAAAATTGAAAAATAGTGTTTTCTGCCAATTCCGGATGGTCTTAAAACGTATATGGTCAGGCAAAAGAAGGCAAATGCGGCAGCCAGATGTGTCCAGGAATTTATGGGTTCTGTAAATCCTGGTATCGAATATACGTTCCTCATTTTAAAGTTTCTTAAGGTGCATCTTCCATAAACTCAATGGAAATATTTTCTTCATCTGCCTCGGATAAAGTGTAATGGCCACGTTGTGTCAGGACGATGCCCTTGTTTTTAGCTTCTAACAATAAAGTCTCCATAAGCAGTTCTTCTGCATGTGTTTCACAATCTTTGTTAAAAAATATATCCACTTCCCTGCTGATCTGTGTGAATCTGTAAATAATAATATTATGAGAGACAAATACAAGATCGTCATACTCGTGGGTGACACTGAGCCCGGCAGCACCTGTTATCTCCATAATCAGGGACAGGGGTTTTTCATAGAAGATTACCTGTGCCAAAAGAGCCTTTTTTTTTAATCTGCTGTTTTTGCAGTTGTTCTTACGGATACAATGTTTTCCCAGTCATAATAGGTGTTGATTGTCAGTCCTTTTTCCGCTTATAGATGACGTGCCAACCACTGCCAGACAATTCTAGCACACACCTTTTTCCTTAAAAAACGCTTTATACTGCATGTCTTCTTCCAGTATATGCCGGGTCAGCCAGTTCCGAAGAAAGTCAAGCAGAACCTGGGGAACCTGCTCGACACCATCCGTTGCTGCAAAGCAGAGTTCCGCCACTTTTTTCTTAAACAAAAAATGCTGAATCTTTTGCTGTTCCGTTTTTGGATAGCCATGTTCAAACATAAGTTCCTCTTCAGCTTTGAAGTGTTCCTTAGCATAGAGGGTCAATCGTGACAGAACTTCCGAAACGACCTCTGAATCCTTTGCAGCCATTGGGTCTTTAAGCATCTTATTAAGCATAAGAATTAATCTTTTATGCTGTTCATCAAACAGTTTTACGCCCACACTGAAATCATCTGACCAAACGATCGGTTCCATGTCTTATTCCCTTTATTATAAAACTGAATTAAAACGGTTTGCCATCAGACCAGCGTATGAATTAAGGTCAGCGGCCATACCTTGCTGTAAAACCAGCTTTCCCAAGAGAATTTGCATTTATCATAAAACCGATTAATGCCGCACTGGAATCATACGGAACATCAATTTTTTCTACACTGAGCGCATAAACGGTAAATATATAGCGATGCGGGCTGTCTCCCTGGGGCGGGCATGCACCCCCAAACCCATGGGCTCCAAAATCAGTACGGCCTTGAACAGCGCCGGGAGGCAGCAACTTGCCGGACGGATCACCGGCACCTGCAATTAGCCGGTCAACATCTGCCGGAATATTGTAAACCACCCAATGCCACCAGCCGGACCCCGTGGGCGCATCAGGATCATAGACAGTAATTGCAAAACTTTTTGTTCCTTTTGGAATTCGCGACCATTGAAGTGCGGGTGACTGGTTTTTCCCCGAGCATCCAAAGCCGTTAAATACCTGTTCCTGGGTGAGAAAATCACCGGATTTAATGGTAGGACTGATCAACATAAAATCATCTGCCCGGGCCAAAGCACAGGTCAAACAAACAATGACAATTAAAAAAAATTGTTTTCCAAGCATGACGCTTCTCCCTTCATGTTTTTTTGCCCATTACGTCAATCTCAATGAAAATCGAGATTCTTTTTCAGGATCGTCAACATTTCTTCAATTTCGTTCTCGTTCACAACAAGTGGAGGCATAAGACGAATTGATTTTTCTGTTGGTGAATTAATCAGAAGTCCGTCATAAAGGCATTTGTTGACCAGATCAGGCCCTTTCATTTCTTTTAAATCAAATGCAATCAACAATCCTTTTCCCCTGATATTTTCGATTTCAACGGTTTTGGAAAATTCCGACAATTTTTTCATAATAAGCCTGCCCATTTTTTCGCAGTGCACTGCCAGGTTCTGATCTAACAGCTCCTTGAGAACGGTCAGACCGACTGACATGGCCAGGGGTTGGGCAGTATAAGTGCCGCCCTGGTCGCCGGGATCAAAAATATTTAAACCTTCCTTTGCAAGCATTGCAGACAACGGAAAACCGCCCCCGATCCCCTTCCCAAGCGTCATGATGTCCGGTTCGATGCCATAGTGTTCATAACAGAACAATTTCCCGGTTCTTCCCATCCCGGTCTGAATTTCATCAAATACGAGAAGAATATTTTCCTTAGTGCACAGATTGCGCAATTTTTCTATATAATCGGCAGTGGCAACGTTTACCCCCCCTTCTCCCTGGATCGGTTCAATCATAATGGCGCAGGTTTCTTCAGTAACGGAGTTTTCAACAGATTCGAAATCATTGAAAATCGATTTTACAAAACCTTGTGTCTTCGGCTCAAACAGACTGTCCCATTGTTTTTTTCCCGTGGCCGACATGGTCGTCAATGTTCTGCCATGAAAGCCGTGAAAGGTGGTTATAATTTGGGCAGCGCCGTTTTTAAATTTTGCACCGTATTTTCTGGCCAGTTTTATTGCGCCTTCATTTGCCTCTGCACCTGTGGATGTAAAAAAGACCCGGTCAAAACAGCAGTTTCTAATCAGCAAATCCGCATATTCCAGCATGGGGACATTGTAAAAAGACGGACTGGCGTTAATCAGACGCCGGGACTGTTCACCAAGAACATGGCTGATAACCTCAGGAGAATGGCCCAGGCAGTTAACCGCCCAGCCCCCGATAAAATCCAGATATTTACTGCCCTCTGTGTCGATAAGATACAGGCCTTCCCCCTTATCCATAACAATTTCCGGCCTGTTTATTACTTTGAGCAGGGTTTTATCTGCGATTTTGAGTAATTCTTTTTTTTTCATTGCTGACCATTGATAGACGCATTATAAACGATAGCATCATTTACCGTCTTTTTTATTGAGCAGTCCGTTCTTCCAGTTACGGATCAGGGCAATAAAAGTTCTCACACAAATACCTGAAGGCCCCTTGGGAACGTACGATTTTTCTGTATAATCCCAGGCCGTACCGGCAATGTCCAGGTGAACCCATGGAGTATCGCCCACGAATTTTGACAGATAGGCAGCCGCTGTGATGGATCCTGCCGGGCGCCCCCCGACATTCTTGATATCTGCCACTTTGGATTCAATCTGTTTGATATAATCCTTGGTCAGCGGCAGCCGCCAGACAGGTTCGCCAGCTTCTTTGCCCGCATTGATCACGGAGTCTGAAAGAATGTCATTATTGCTCACCAGTCCGGTGTGGTGGTGCCCAAGACCAATGATCACCGCCCCGGTCAGGGTTGCGATATCCACCACCCCGTCCGGTGAAAAGATTTTTACACCATAGGAGAGCGCATCCCCCAGGATCATCCGCCCTTCGGCATCTGTATTGACAATTTCGGATGTAACATGATTGAAATGATGAATGATATCACCCGGTCTCACCGCACTGCTGCCTGACATGTTGTCCGTGGCAGGGACAATGGCCACAACATTCAAATCCGGTTTCTCCTCTCCAACAGCCTTCATGGCTGAAAGAACGGCAGCACCGCCGCACATATCGTACTTCATCTCTTCCATGCCGGCGCCCGGTTTGATGCTGATCCCACCGGAATCAAAGGTAATCCCCTTTCCCACCATCAGCAGTGTATCTGCCTTTTTATCTGCCTTATATTCAAGGATGACCATTTTAGGCGGGATGGCTGATCCCTGATTAACGGCCAGGATACCGCCCATTCCAAGTTTTTTCATGTCTTTTTTTTCAAGGCAGGTAAATTTGAATTTATATTGTCTGGCAAGTTTTTTTGCATAATCGGCAAATTCAAGAGAGGTCCAGCCGTTTCCCGGTTCATTGGCCATATCCCTGGCCTCACAGGCGCAAACGGCTGCTGTCTGTCCGAGATTCATCCCTGTTCGAACCGACTTGACACTTTTCTGTGCAGCCAGCCGGATAATGCTCAATCCGGTATAGTCTGTTTTTTCAAGGGTGGTTTTCTTGTATTTTAAAAACCTGTAATCCCCGAGCAATATCCCTTCTGTCAACATCTGAGCCGTTTTTCCCGGATCAATGGTTTTCAGGACCGGAAGACAGACCGTCACAGTCTTGGCTTTCAGCCGTTCACAGGATTTGGCTATCTCACCGCCGATTGTACGCAAGGTTTCATACAGATCACGCACATCCGTTATCTTGGTCACTTCTCCCAGTCCCATGACAAGTATCCTGCTGGCTTTTACATCCTCTTTGATGGTTGTGCAGGACGGATACAGCAGCAGGGTTTCTTTTTCTTTCGCACTGAAATCACCCAGATCATAAGCTTTTTTTATTGGCTCCTTAAGCATTGGGTTTGAATGGGGAACCTTTTCTTTTTCCTGCGCCAGACAATATATCAGCAGGTCTGCCTTTACCGACCATTCCGGCTTTTGGGTCATCATTACTCCACGCTGTGTCATGGGTCTCCTTTTAAATCAGTTGTTTCATATGATAAAACGAAATTTTTTATTGTGAATATTCTCAAAATATTAAACCGTTTTTTATTTTTTTAAAACAATATTTTATTTTTTTGATATATAATTTATTGATCGGTTTTAAATACACTTATTTTTCAATCTTAAAAAAAAGGCATTTTTGATCATGGAAATACAGCATTATGAAATCGAGTACGGCGAATTCGGCGACACAACAGGCATCCATATTAATCTGAGAGGTTATGATATTCTCAGATTCAATAACATCAGCAAAGGTACGGCCTTTACTCTCCCTGAAAGAAGAAAATTAAAACTGAGTGGTTTTCTGCCGCCGCGGGTAAAAACCCTTGAAGAGCAAATCCAAAACAGTCTAAGGATTCTTGACGAAAAAGAAAATGATATTGAAAAATTCATTTATATTAAAAGTCTTTATGACAGGAATGTTGTGCTTGCCCATGCCATTGTGGCCAGTGATGTGACAAAATATATGCCCATTATATATACCCCAACCGTCGGTCTTGCCTGTCAGCAGTTTTCATCCATGTTCAGAAGAGCCAACGGCATTCAGCTTTACCCGGGGAATATCAAATATGCCGAGTATATTTTAAGAAACTACACGGATCAGGACATCAGAATCGCTGTTGTCACGGACAACCAGGGCATTTTAGGTATTGGCGACCAGGGTGCGGGCGGTCTTCCCATCTGCCTTGGCAAGCTGATGCTGTATACCCAGGGTGCCGGTATCGCTCCCTGGCACTGCCTGCCTGTTTCCCTGGATGTGGGAACGGACAACCAGGAACTGCTTGAAGATCCCAATTATCTAGGATGGCGGCACAAACGGCTGAGGGGACTGGAATACAATGATTTTATCAACCGCTTTGTCAAAGCCTTTAAACGCAATTTCCCCCATGCCCTCTGCCAGTGGGAGGACTTTTCAAAACAAACTGCATTTGATGTCCGGGACAGATACATTAAGGATCTGATCTCATTTAATGACGATATCCAGGGAACAGGGTCAGTGACGCTTGCCGGCATTCTTGCGGCCATGAAGGTGAAACAGGAAAAAATAATTGATCAGGTGTATCTGGTTCATGGTGCCGGGGCCGGAGGCGTCGGTGTTGCCGAACAGATCCAGACGGAACTGATAGCACAGGGACTCAGTGATGATGCAGCCAGAGCAAAAATTTTCACTTTGGATTCCCGTGGTGTTGTAACATCCGACAGAAACATTGAAAGCTATAAATTAAAATTTGCAAAGGATCCTGCAAGTCTGCCCTGGTTAAAAACCACAGAAGACAACACGCTTCTCAATACAATTAAAAATGAAAAAGTGACCGTACTCATCGGCACTTCCGGCCAGCCCGGCAGTTTCACAAAAGAAATCGTGGATGCGGTCAAGGCCAATACCGACCGTCCGGTTATCCTGCCTTTGAGCAATCCCACGGCCAATTGTGAAGCCCTTCCAAAAGATATCTATGCCTGGACAAACGGCAAAGCCCTTGTGGCAACCGGATCTCCTTTTGATCCGGTAACAAGAGACGGCAAAACGCTCCGGATCGGGCAGATGAATAACGCCTTTGTATTCCCCGGTGTTGGCTTAGGCGTGGTGGCGTCCGGTGCGGTTGAAGTCCTGCCCTCTTTCTTTTCAGCTGCCGCCCATGCGGTGGCTGAATGTATCAGTGAGCAGGATCTCCGGGACGGTATCCTCTGCCCGCCGCTGGATACGCTTCAAGAGGTGTCCATAAAGGTGGCCAAAAGGGTTGGTGCCGAAGCCATTAAGGCCGGCGTGTGCAAAAAGGACTGTGCCTTTTCCGAGTATGAGCATAAAAATGATCCGGAAAGACTGAACACCTTGATTGACAAGATGATATGGAAACCTGTCTATTTCAACCATGCATAATCTGTAACACGCAATCAGCCGATTGCCCCGGTTGAGGGCAATCGGCTGATTGGTTTTAACATTCGACCGAATTAAAATCCGGCTGCTAATTTTTCGGATGGCATTTACCGCACGAGGTTGGTGCGGGTTTTTTCCCTTTGGGATCTCCATGTTCAATATTGTAGGCTTTATGACAGCCGATACAATTGGCGTGAAGGGCCTCTTTGTGATATTTTGCAATACTCTCTTCTTTGCCCAGTTTTTCACCTTTCGGTTTTTCTGTCTCCGAGTGACATTCAATGCAGCCTTGAACAGGATCACTTTCAGAAAGTTCCAATGGTGTTCCTGATTCATCATGGTGGCAGTCCCCACAGCCAATGGCATAATCTTTCACATGTTTTTGATGCGTAAACGTAGCAACGCCTTTTGTATGTTTGCTGTACCCGGGATTGTTCATGGCAATGACATCCGGCATTCCGCCACCGCCTGCTGCTTTGGCAGCAGGTTCTTTGGCTGGTTCCGCCGCATGTTCTTCAGCTTCTTTTTCATGATGTTCAGAAGACTGAACTGCCGCATGTTCCTCTGCTTTATCAGACGGATGCTCGACAGCATCTTCTGTTTCTTCTATCTCTTCAGAATCTTTTTGTTCATGGGTTACAGCAGCATGTTTTTTCCCGGCTGATTCGTGGCTGTCTGATTCTTCCGCTTCAGTGTCAGCAGCTGCCTCTTTGTGCGCAGCTTTCTGGTGAATTTTTTTAGAGATTCTGTGCGATGACGGTTCAACATCATGGGTCGGCACTGCACCATAGCTAAAAAAGAATATTAAAATGATTTCTATAATTAATATGGTGTTCAGCGCTCGATTTTCGTTATCCATTCCTTTCCTCCTTTTTTCCATTTTCACGGTAACAATAAAAATTTCACTATAGTTTATGCCTCATTCCGGAATAAATGGCAATCAATACAATAAAAAAACCTGTCCACCCCATTATTCCTGTCTGTCTGTCAAAAAACAAAACATCCCATACAAAGGCCAGAGACGGCTGCAGCAAAAGGATCAATCCGGCATGGGACGCCTTTACCCGTGGCAGCGCACTGGAAATCAACACCCATGCAACCGCTTGAATCATCAGCCCCAGTGTGATCAATGACAGCCATGTCTGTGTGTCTTTAATACCAAAGGATTCACCGAAAAAAAAGGCTTTTCCGCCAAGAAAAGCGGCACAGGAAAATGACAGCAGCAATAAATAATAAACAAGCGAATATTCGGCACTTAAAGATTGAAGTTTTCGCAGTAAAAGCAGAAACATGCTGTAAAAGACTGCCGTAACCAACCCGAGTGCAACCCCCAGATAGTATTGTTCGGATAGATGATGTGCATCCATGCCCACAAGGAGAAACAACCCTAAAAATGCTGTTGGCACGGATAATATGAATTTTAAACTAAGTTTCTCTTTATATAAAATGACTCCTGCAACGGATAGAACAAATACCTGAAAATTGCCCAGTATGGTGGCAAGCCCGGGCCCGATAAAATGAATACTCAAATGCCAGGCTCCCAGATCAAGTGCAAACAAAAGTCCGCAAAGAATGCCAAGCAATATGTTTTCAAGGCTTTTCTTTTTAAATTCTTTTTTTGCAATGCATACCGGGAGCAGAAAAAGGCCGCCGATCAAAACCCGGTAAAAGGCAGACACAGAGGGAGAAACATGACTGGTTTTTACAAGCACACCGGAAAAACTGATTAAAAAAGCACCACAAAGCAGCAGGACAACAGGACTGGGCTTTACACCTATTTTCACTTTTTATTTAAATCCTTATTATAGTTCTGCCGTCATCAAATTTTCATATGCAAATATCATAAAAAGAGGAAACAAAACACCTTTTCGATCACAGGGATGATAAAATAATAAATCACTGTGTCATGGCAGTTCATTTTTTTCAATTAAAAAGCTGGCATATTGCTTTTAAAAAGAGTAATTATTAAGGTTTAATCTGATGTGAATAAAATAATCAGTCATATACCTGATTGAGAAAGGAGAGAACAATGAAAAAAGTTGGGATTGTCGGCTGGCGCGGAATGGTAGGATCCGTACTCATGGAACGGATGCTGGAGGAAGATGATTTTAAACGGTTTACCCCGCTTTTTTTCACCACCTCCCAGGCCGGTCAGAAAGCACCGGATGTCGGCATTGAAGTGCCGCTCCTGGTGGATGCCTTTGATATTGATGCTCTTTCGGACATGGATATCATCCTCTCCTGCCAGGGTGGAAGCTATACGGAAACCGTCCGCCCGAAACTGGCTGAAAAAAACTGGAACGGATACTGGATTGATGCCGCATCAACGCTGAGAATGGATAAAAACAGCATTATTGTGCTGGATCCTGTGAACCGGTCCGTCATTGACAGGGCTATATCCCAGGGCATTAAAAATTATATTGGCGGCAACTGCACTGTATCTCTCATGCTCATGGCCCTTGGCGGCCTGTTTGAAAACGATTTAATCGAATGGGTGACCTCCATGACCTACCAGGCTGCTTCCGGTGCCGGAGCAAAGAATATGGAAGAACTGGTTTCCCAGATGCAGTCCATCGGCAGCAATGCTGGTGAGATTTTGAAGAATCCTGCCTCAGCCATCCTGGATCTTGATAAAAATGTCATTGAAACAATGAGATCCGATGCATTTCCGGTTCAAAACTGGGCAGTTCCCCTGGCGGCCAGCCTCATACCCTGGATTGACCGGGCCATGGACAATGGACAGACCCGGGAAGAGTGGAAAGGATATGTTGAAACCAATAAAATTCTCGGCCGGGACAATGCCCCCCTTCCACCGATACCAATTGACGGGCAATGCATCCGAATAGGATCAATGCGCTGCCACAGCCAGGCATTTACCATCAAGTTGAAAAAGGATGTCCCGTTAAATGAGGTTGAGGACATGCTGGCCCGGAACAATGACTGGGTAAAAGTCGTTCCCAATACCAAAGAAGAATCCATTACAGAGCTGACCCCTGCCGCAGTAACCGGCACCCTGACAGTCCCGGTGGGCCGGATCAGAAAAATGAACCTGGGCAATGATTATCTCACGGCTTTTTCTGTGGGGGATCAGCTGCTCTGGGGAGCCGCAGAACCGCTGCGCCGTATCCTGAATATTATTCTTTAGATTAAGCAAAAAAAACCTGCCACCGTTATGCACTCATGTCTGGGTGCCGGTGACAGGTTTAGGGGGTGAGACCATGGGGTGGTCCGGCCTTTTTTTCTTGGGGTAAAAAAGACCGGATCCCAGGGTTTGGTTTACCGTTTTTAAACGGTAAGGGTTTAATGGTTAATGGGTTGTTGTAAAATCCGGATATGCATTACCACCATGCTCAGTTGAATCCAGACCTTCTATTTCTTCTTCTTTTGATACTCTCAGGCCAATGGTTTTATCAATTATTTTAAAGAGGATAAATGCCATGGGAAAGACCCATAAGAAACAAGCTGCAATACCGGTCAACTGAACAGCAATGATCTTGCCTGTAACGCCACCGATATTGAACAGACCGGCTGCAAGGGTTCCCCATGCACCGCAGACGCCGTGAACCGAAACCGCACCGACTGGATCGTCAATTCTGAGTTTATCAAAGAAAGTTACTGAGAAGACAACGATGAATCCTGCAATGGCACCGATAATCACGGCACTGGTCGGGGTTACATTGGCACACCCTGCTGTAATGCCAACCAGGCCTGCCAGGGCACCGTTCAAACTCATATCTGCTTCAGGTTTTCCATATTTAATCCAGGTAACGATCATGGCCATGACGGCACCGGCTGCTGCTGCCAGGTTTGTATTAACAAATATCATGGCAATATCTTTATTTGCAGCTGTTGTGGAACCCGGGTTAAATCCGAACCATCCAAGCCAGAGGATAAAGACACCAACGGCTGCCAGAGGAATATTATGACCCAGGATCGGTTTAACCTTTCCATCAGACGTATATTTTCCAATTCTTGGTCCCAGCACGATCGCGCCGGCCAGGGCAGCCCATCCACCCACGGAATGAACAACAGTGGAACCTGCGAAATCTATAAAACCAAGACCTTCCAACCATCCGCTGCCGTTAAACAGACTTCCCCATGCCCAGCTTCCAAAAACAGGATAGATAATTGCTGAAATAACAATTGAGTACGTAATATATCCGGTGAACTTGGTTCTTTCAGCCATGGCACCGGATACGATGGTGGCTGCAGTCGCTGCAAATACAACCTGGAACATCCAGAATGCCAGAACCCAGGGATCACCGTCCAGTTTAAAATCACTTAAAAAGAATCCTGTTGTTCCAAACCAGCCGGTTTTTGATGCACCAAACATGAGACCGAAGCCAACAGCCCAGAAGGAGATGCTGCCGATTGAAAAATCCATCAGGTTTTTCATCATAATATTAACAGCGTTTTTAGCCCGGGTAAATCCGGCTTCCACCATGGCAAAACCTGCCTGCATAAAAAATACAAGAGCTGCCGCCACAAGCGTCCAGACATAGTCTGCATGGGTCTGAACCAGATCAATGGCTGCTTTATTGGACAATGCTGTGGGGGCCTCATCCCCTGCCCAGGCAGTTGATAAAGAGGCAATCAATACGATAATCATCATGCTAAACTTTTTCATTTTGTAAATCTCCTTTTCAGGCTAAAGTGCCTTGATTCCGGTTTCATGGGTTCTGATTCGCACAACATCTTCTATGGAACTGATGAAGATTTTACCATCACCGATTTTCCCGGTGTTGGCTGCACTGATAATGGTTTCAACAACTTCATCGACCTGGTCGTCATCAACAACAATTTTGATTTCCACTTTGGGAATAAAATCTGTCTGATATTCTGCCCCCCGATAAATTTCCTTGTGACCTTTTTGACGCCCAAAACCTTTGACTTCAGTAATCGTCATGCCTTTAATGTTAATTTTTGTTAAGGCATCCTTTACTTCATCCATTTTGAACGGTTTGATTACTGCCAGTATTTTTTTCATGTTTTACTCTCCTTTGAGATAATTAAAAAAAAGTTGTTGCTTTTTCCTAAGAGCAAAACAGATGCCATAACTGGAAAACAATGGAATTTATTTTTTAATAGCCTGTAATAATAGAAAAAAATATCTTTTACGGGGATATGGCAGAAGAAAAACTAATAACATTTATGTTATTTAATAGAATACAAAAATGTTATTAATTATTTTTTACATGCAATTTCATCACTTGATAAACAAAGAAAGGATTCTGAAAACCACACGATTAATACCGGGCAATTTTACCAAAAAACATTTTCAGGAGCGTGTCTCCGTTACTGTAGCCTGAGGAGAAACGACGCTGAATAAACGGATAGGATGCCATCTTTAACGAAACCCGGGGAAACCGGTAAAAAAAAGCAGCACTTATATCATATATCCTCAGTTCCTTTTGGAGGGAGCAAATTTTTTTTTTATACTCTGACCAAGCGGTGCCGGATAAACCCTTGTCGGCAATAATGGCTGAGGCAGCAGACTGGGCACTGTTTAATGCAAAATAAATCCCTTCGCCAAACAGGGGCTCGGCAAGCCCTGCTGCATCTCCTGCCAGCAGAATTCTGCCAGGACCGGGCTGGTAAGCCGCTCCGCCCGTGCAGATGGGATATCCTTTCAGGTTTTCAAGTGAAGCATTATCGATTCTCTTTTTTATAAAATCAATCAGTTGCTGCTGCTTGGGTCTGAGTCGGGAATCGATTGAGTAGATCCCGATGTTCAGGTGGTCGTCTTTTGGGAAAATCCAGAAATACCCGTTTTTTATTCCTGAGAAATTAAATTCCATTGGGAAGAGATCCGGTCTGCCCACCCTGACATCTGCTTCAATGGCATATTGCTTTTTAAAAAATTTCTTTTTTGTAACAATTCGACGAACAATTGAATTTGCACCATCCGCACCAATCAGATAAGCAGCTTGAATGCATCTGTCTTCGGTTCTGATTGAAACACAAGAAGCTGTCTGTTCAATGGAAACAATCTTTCGGACAATTTGAAACCGGGCTCCTTTTTCCAGAACCCGGTTCAAGGAATAATGATCCAGTTCAGGACGGCTGGTCATATAACACATGGGTTTTTTCGATGTAATGGTAAAAGCCTGCCGATCTGAACAGATACGGATCGCTGAGCACTTTCGCCGGATCAGCGAAGAAATATCATATTTAAACAATGCAATCCCCTTGGGCGTGATCCCGCCGGCACAGGCTTTTTTTCGGGGAAACTCTGTCTTGTCAATCAGCAGTACGGTCATGCCGTTTTCCAACAGATCAAAAGCAGCAGCGGTTCCGGCAGGCCCTGCCCCGACAATGACTACATCGAACATTAAAACAAAATTTCCATCAGCTTATTCAAAAAGGTCAACAATCTGTTTTGACATCTCGCCGGCCTGTGCCTGGGCAAAAGCCCGAGCCCTTGCCAGGAGCTTAATCCGGTTCAGATTTGAAGATTCTTCTGCATAATCAAGATCCCGGATTTCAGATTCTGCAGAAAGGGTATTGATACGGGAATTGGAAAGGTTGTTAACGGTTGATTCCAGATGGTTCATAAAGGAACCAACCTGGGAGCGCTGCTGTGAAATATAATCCAGAGCAGTATCGGCCAGTTCAATGGCAGCCTGGGCACCATCCATGGTCGTCACGTCAATCTGAGCCAATGTCCCTGAGGTTACATCAGAAATTTGACCTGATATTTGGGAGGGGTCAAGGGAACCCAGTGACAGGCTTATGGTCTGACCCGAGGAAGCCCCGATCTGAAATTCTTTGTCTGTAAAGCTGCCGGACAACAATGGCTGACCGTTAAAGGAAGTGTGAGAAGATATATCCTTCAAGGCATCAAGGTTTTGATTGATTTCCGCCTGAATCGCTTTCAGGCTGGAAGGCGACTGAGCAATACCGGCGGCCTGAACTGCTTTTTCCCTGATATTCTGAACCAGTTCAGCAGCCTGCCATAGAGCACCGTCAGCCACCTGGGAAACAGATATGGCATCACCGGCATTTTTCATGGCCTGCTCCATCCCTTTTGCCTGGCTGGACAGTTTATTGGCAAGCACCATGCCGGCAGCGTCATCAGATGCAGCATTAATTTGTTTACCAGTAGACAGCCGCTGAAGAGATTTCGTTAAATCCTTCTGATTTTGCTGAAGTGAATAAGCCGAAAACCGGTACCCAGTATTTACTCTTAAACTCATCATACCCCCTTGAGTCTGTCATATTATTCTATAAGTATAAGGAATTTAAAAGATAAATCAAATAAAAATATTGAAGAGTTACTATGATACTCAAAGACTCAGTTGTTTTCCCTCTCAGTGTGAAGAACTGATTTCAATGCTTCAAACCGATCTTGAAGCTCTTTTATCCGGGCATCCAACCCCGCGTCATCCAGAGTGTCGCACCCGGTCTCGATTGCCAAGGCAGTTTCTCTCATTGCTCCGGCTTCCAAATTGGCAGCCAGGCCTTTTATGGTATGGGCAGCCTTTTTAATCTGATCCGTATCTTTGCTATTTACTGCTGTCTCCAACTCCTGAATCCGGATGGGCATATCCTCTAAAAATATTTCGATCAGCTCCACCAGGAATTCCTGGTCATTTTCCAACCGGTCCATCAAATTTATTTTATTAAAAATCGTTTTTCTGGCAATTGGTTTTGGTTGAGGCTCTTTTTCAATCATTTCATCGGATAATGCCACACCCCTCATGATGGCTTCGTGCAATTTCTGGGGTTGGATGGGCTTGGTAATATAATCATCCATCCCCGCTGCAACACACCGTTCCCGGTCTCCTTTAAGCGCGTGCGCGGTCAGGGCAATGATATACACATTGTGATCCAGCACATTGGAATCCTGCCGGCGAATTTCTGCAGTGGCTTCAAATCCGTCCATTTCCGGCATTTGGACATCCATTAAAACAATATTATATTTTTTCTTTTCAAGTGCCAGGACGCCTTCTCTTCCATTGCTTGCAGCATCAGCAGAAAACCCAAGTTTTCTAAGTATGGCCAGGGCCAGTTTTTGATTCACCGGGTTATCTTCCACCAGAAGAATATTCAGATTGCGCCGGGCTATTTCCGACAATGTATGACGTGTGACAAAGGTTGACACCGGATGATCCCTGTTCATTTGCTTTTCGCCCAGGATAACGGCAACGGCATCATGGAGCGCTGAGTGCTTAATGGGTTTGGTCAGGTATCCGTCAAATCCGATTGCTTTTACTTTTGCAGCATCTCCGCGCACCCCCATGGAGGTGAGCAGTATCAATACTGTATCTTTTAAATCAGGATCAGCTTTTATCAATCTCCCAAGCTCAGCGCCATCCATTATCGGCATAACTAGATCAACAATTACCGCATCAAAGGGTGAGCCTGACTTTACAGCCTGTTTCAATTTTGACAGAGCCTGCCGGCCGCTCAGGGCTTCACTAATGTGACAGCCCCATTTAAAAAAATATCCGCGCAGTATATCCAGACTGGTCTGATTATCATCCACTGCCAGTATGCGCTTACCCCGGATATCCACCGACACAGGTGATAACGGATCCATTTTTGCGGCCTGCAATTCCAGGGAAATGGTCACCCAGAAGGTTGTTCCCTCTCCCTCCTGACTTTGAACACCAATATCGCCGCCCATGAGATGCGCCATCTGTTTGGATATGGCAAGCCCAAGACCGGTACCACCGTATTTTCTCGTGTGGGACGGATCAACCTGGGAAAAGGATTCAAATAAATCTTCAAGCTTATCTTCAGGGATACCGATACCGGTATCGGTGATCTTAAACCGGATCACCGCCTGCCGGGGAGATTCTCTGTCCACTGAAACCCGTACGAACACCTCTCCTTGTTTTGTAAATTTAATGGCATTGCCAATAAGATTGATCAGAATCTGCCTGATCCGGCCTGCATCCCCGCATACCAGGGACGGAACGTCCTGGTAAACCAGAAGGGCAAGTTCTATCCCTTTTTCAAAAGCTTGTACGGCCATGAGGTCCGATATCTCTTCAAGCATCCTGCGCAAATCAAAATCGATAATGTCCAGTTCCATTTTTTTAGATTCGATTTTGGAAAAATCCAGGATGTCATTGATAACAGACAACAACGCATCTGCACTTTGACGAATTGTCTCGACATATTCTTTTTGTTCTTCATTCAAGGGTGTATCCAACATCAAGGCATTCATACCGATGATGCCGTTCATTGGAGTACGGATTTCATGACTCATATTGGCCAGGAAATGACTTTTCGCCTCATTGGCAGCTTCAGCCTTAACTGCAAGTTCCTGGGCTTTCTTAATGGATATGATAAGTTCCTCGTTGGCTTCCTTTAGCTGGGATGTCCTTTGCACCACACGTTTTTCAAGGTCTGTGTTCAGTTTCTTAATTTCCTCTTCAGCCCGTTTTTGCTCGGTAATATCCTGCAGGGTTTCAATTGCGCCGACCACATCGCCTTCACTGTTTTTCAAGGGAGCTGCCGTAAAGAAAAGCCAGGTGCCTTCTTTTCCAATTTCCGGGAAAAAATCAATGGCTTCCCAGGCATTTTCAATGAGTGAAGATCGTTTAAATTTTTCTGAATAAAATTGCCGGACCATATCCTCCATACTGCCATCCACCACAAGGTCAGCCATGACCGGTCTGTCTTCAGGATAAAATGCTTTCCACTGATTACGGGTCCCAATCATTTCAGATGCTGACATACCGATGA
>JBNKNP010000358.1:0-8505 GCA_050293905.1 Desulfobacteraceae bacterium
AGTGCACCGAAAAGCTTAAGCGATACCATGACGCACTATTGTCCCGGCTGCACCCACGGTATTGTTCACCGCCTCGTGGCAGAGGTCATGGATGAACTGGATATCCGCGAAAAAACCGTGGGTGTCGCACCGGTGGGATGCGCTGTTTTGATCTATAATTACTTTACCTGCGACTTCCAGGAAGCCGCCCACGGCCGGGCGCCCGCCCTGGCCACGGGTATTAAACGGGTCCGGCCGGATCTTATAGTCTTTACCTACCAGGGGGACGGGGATCTTGCCAGCATCGGCATGGCTGAAATCATTCATGCAGCCAACCGGGGTGAAAAATTTACAACGATTTTTATCAATAATGCCATATACGGCATGACCGGCGGCCAGATGGCCCCCACCACCATGCCGGGCCAGCGCACCACAACATCCCCCGCAGGTCGGAACACAGACCTGACCGGCATGCCCATCCGCATGGCCAATATTTTAGGAGAACTGGTCACCCCGGGATATGTCACCCGCCAGGCCGTGCTGAAACCCGGGCAGGTGAATAAAACCAAAAAAGCCATCAAAAAAGCCTTTGAATACCAGATCCAGAATAAATGTTTCAGTTTTGTCGAAGTGATCAGCACCTGCCCCACCAACTGGGGAATGACACCGGTGGAAGCGTTGAAATGGGCCCAGGATACACTGATCCCCTATTATGAACTCGGGGATTACAAAGTGCCGGAATAAAAACCCGATCGTTTTTTCAGGGAGAAAACCACATGCAGACAGAAATAAAATTTGCCGGATTCGGCGGGCAGGGAATTTTACTGAGCGCAAAATTACTGGCATACACTGCCATGAAGCAGGATTATTTTGTGGCCTGGGTCCCGTCCTACGGACCTGAAATGAGAGGCGGCACCGCCTATTGCACCGTGGTCATCAGCGACAAGCGGATCGGTTCTCCCATTATTAAAAATCCAAGCCACCTGGTGGCAATGAACCGGCCGTCCCTGGAAAAATTTGCAAAAGACGTCAAACCCAACGGGGTGATTTTTATCAACAGTTCCCTGATCCCCACCCGCAGTGACCGTGATGATATCATTGAACTGGTGGTGCCTGCCAACGATGTGGCCATACAGGCCGGCAGTGTCAGGGCGGCCAACATTGTTGCCTTAAGCGCATTTGCCTCAAAAACAAAGCTTGTGGATCTTGAATTGTTAAGACAATGCGTAAAAAAAGAATTTTCAGCCAAACCGAAAATCATCCCCTTGAACATGGACGCATTTGACCGGGGCGTTGCCCTGGGAACCTGAACCCGGTTGATGGGAGGACCGCATGATCCGGATAGAAATATCACTTTTTCTTAAAAACATACCAGGAGAACTGGCCCGGTTAAGTAAACTGCTGGCCGCAGAAAAAATCAATATTGATGCCATCACCATCCAGGATGCATCCGCCTACGTCCAGAGTCTGTTCGAAGCCCGGGGAAAATCCTTAAAAAGGCTGGCATCCTCTGCCAGCTACTCTTCCATGCGCAAAGACTCTGCCCAGTTTGCCCTGATCCGCCTGGTGGTGGATCAGCCGGAAAAGGCCATGGCGCTTCTTAACGAAAAGGATTATCTCTTTGACTCCAAGGAAGTGGTGGCCATTGACATCACCAACAAACCAGGCGAATTCTTAAAAATCACCGAAAAGCTGGGTCAAGAAAAAATAAACATCAACTATGTATACGGTTCCGTATCCGGCCCGGATGAAACCTGCCTCTTTATCTTCTGTCCTGAAGATGTAAAATCTGCTGCCGAGTTTTTTGAAAAAGGCTATAACTAGATTTTTTCAAAACAAGGGGTTTTTGCCGATTGATTTCCCTGATCTATTTTACTATAGCTGGAAAATAAAAAATTTCCCGGATCAAGGGAAAAATATCGTTCCTTATAAGACCGAGAACAGATGAATCAAAGAGAAGACAAACGAAAGCAAAGACACGGCCAGGCCCGAAAAGATGTGATCATGCCGGTACCGGTCAGCGGTATGCCGGATGATTACTGCCTGTTCCTGGAAAACCTGACAACCCGCATCAGACAGGAACGGCTCAAGGCGGTATTTTCAGCCAATGCCGCCCTGATCCTTATGTACTGAGATATCGGCACGCTCATCCTTGAAAAGCAGGGAGAACAGGGATGGGGAGCTAAAATCATCGACCGGCTCTCCCATGACCTGAAAAAGGCGTTCCCCCGGATGTCCGGATTTTCCCCACGGAACCTGAAATACATGCACAAGTTTGCAGAAACCTGGCCGGATAAGAAAATCGTGCAACGCACCGTTGCACAAATCCCCTGGCGCAGCAATATCGCTCTGATGGATAAACTTAAAACAGCAGACCTTCGCCTCTGGTATGCCCAAAAAACCATTGAAAACGGCTGGAGCCGGGACACTACCGATGCCTGAAACTGGCAGACAGTGGCAAGATTGTTCATCTGTTTTCATTGCTCACCTTCAAAAACAACACGCTTGAAGAGCCCCCTTACTGGGTTTCTTTTTTAAAATCAAATATCGACAATATTGTTTTTCACACGTTTACGGACAGAGAAAAGATCAAATCAGATGATATTGCCTCGGGCCGCTTCAAGAACACAATTAAAGATCTGGAAAAGACACTGCGTGTTAAGAAAACGGTTAAACGGGAAATTTTATTTCAAAAAGACTTGAAAAAATTTGGATTGTTTCAGAGCATGCATGCGCCATTCGAAAATGGATATAAAGCACTCGGCCAAAGGCTTAAAATGAAATTCGGGCAGTGAGCGGGTATATCAGAAAGAAGCACCGGCACTATTCGAAATACCCTTCTTCAATAATTTTGGCCTTTTTACCAGGTGCTGCAGCCTCTTCTTTAAATTTGACACGGTAAACAGCTTTATCAATAACAAGTTTTGCTTTTTCACCCATGATAATGGTAAACGGTTCAACCTGGTTTTTCACTTTAATGAGCGGTTCTAAATTCGTGTTCGCCTTTTCTTGTTCTGCAAGCAGTAAATCCATTTCCTTTCGAAGTTCATAGATTTTTTGTTTTGCCTGATCAATTTTCGGACTCTCTTTTTCAACGCCCTTTGACAGGGATTCATATTTTTTATCCAATTTTTCTTTGGCTTTTTTCACTGCATTGTACATGCCGGAAGCACAGTCTTGAAATTCCCGGATATATGACAATTGTTCTTCCAACTTGAGATCCCTGATCTTTCCCAGTATAAGGTTGATGTACTTTTCACTTGTTATGGTCCTTGGAAGGGCTGGCCCTGTATTTGTTTCCCCGGCTTTTTTTCTTTTTTCTTCAAAGGCCTCTATTTTTTGATCCACATTACAGATTTCTTCAAAATCCGCATCTGCAAAGACAGTGTTCAGATACAAAATCACATCTTGTTTTTCCTGGTATTTTTGCAGTGCCTGGTCTTTTTTCATCAGATCTTTGGTCGATTCTTTCAGCTCATCGCTTCCCAGGAGCCCATCAAGCTCTTCTGACGTTTCTTTAATGGCCGCCTCCATTTTTGCCATCTCTGCTTTTACAAGGACGTCTTCCCGGGTAATTTTGATTTTGGACGGGGCCTGTGAAGTTGAACGGATATTATTAACCACGACATCATCGCAGGATGCAATCACTGAAGAGACCAGATCCCCCTTGGGAGCATTCAACCCTTTTCCGGTAAAAATTTTAGCATTCACAATATTGCCGTATACATGGATCTGCCCTTTTGAAGTCACCTGGACAGCACTGTCTTTTTCCTTGGAAGAAACCGGCATAGACCCTATATTCCCCTTTGCTTCTATATTGCCTGAAACAGAAACGTTGCCAAGGATTTCGCCTTCAACAAACAGATCATGGCATGTCACCAGGATTCCGGGAGCGATATTCCCATTCACTTTTAAATTACAGGAGATATATTCATCATTCGTGTCTGATGTGATATCGCCGTCAATTTCTTTGGTACTTAAACCGTTTTCCGCCTGCAGAGCAGCTTCTGCCTGATATTCAGGTTCTTTTTGGGCATCAGGTACTGTCTGTGGAGCGGCTTTGGTCCGGGGTCCAGGTACTTCCCGGGGTGTAGATGCTGTCGGCGGCACGGCGTCTTCCCGGGGAGCGGCTTCTGCCCGGGGAGTGACACAAAGGTTCCTGTTTTTATCCAGTCCAGGATGGCCGGATATTAAGGCGATGAACTGATCCCCCTCCCGCTTGACTCCCTCACCGCAGGTGAGCGGTTTTACGGGGGTCCCTGTTAATTGCACAGGATGGCTGAAAACGTCTGTTCCCAACTTGCCTTCTTCATGAGGTGTCGTAACAATGGCAAGGACATCGTTTGCTTCGACTTCAAGCAGTTTTGAACCATTCTCACCTGAACCGTCGTTGTCGAAAAACCGGGTATCAAATTTGAAGTCCACTGTTTCGTCCTTAAAAGGATGGGGGGGAATACCCTGGGCAATTTTAAAATTTTCCTGGAAATCATCCCGGTCCAAAAATGCTTGTATGTCTTTTGAATCCGCACGGCCGAATTTAATACCGTTTAGGGAAAGCCAACCGATAAAATCAGACAGCTCTATTTTTTTTGCAGGCTTCTTGGTTTTCCGGACAAAGGCCTCCAGTTTATTTTCAGTGACATGATATTCAAAAAACGGGTCCAGTTCCATTCGCTGCCGCTCAGCTTTTTTTTGGGCATTATACTCAATCAGTTTTTCCTCAAGATTCATTCTTTCAGTTTCAAGTGTTTTCTGGATTTTGAGTATACTGGTAATATCTGCATCCGACAATTGATACAACTCTTTTAAGACATCTCCCAGACACGACTTTTGTTTTTTTCCCGTGAATTCTTTTTTCTGATATTTCAATGCCTTATTTAATTGCCCCGCAGTGATAAGTTCTTTTTTAATTGCAATGGCACCAAAGCGGCGGTTAATTTCCATTTCCTCGGCTTCAGTTTTGGCAATGGCATATAATGCCTCGGACAACAGTTCATCCGGGATACGGTCCTGGGTAAGCAGTAATGCCGTGTTGTCAGCAGGAGAAATGTTCCGGCTTTGTAAAAGGATATCTCCAATCTTGATGCTTTTTTTTGTTTTTCTAAAAATATCGACCTGGAGATCAAGGGCCTTTTTCACTCTGTCCGGACGTACAAACTGATTGGCCACGCCCATTTCCCCGAATTGCCGGTCTGCCTTAAGTATTTCAATGTGTTTTTTAATGGAAAACAATAACTGGATTTTTTCTTTTGACAGAATTTCTTTTCCCAACAAAAATTGCGCCAGCGGGGCCTTAGGGTTCTTTTTTGATTTAGCCTGGATCCCGGGCAGCATTTCCTGTCTTTTTTGAGCGGTGATAAATTTGCATTTCACTGCCAGTTCTAAAAATTCTTCACCTTCATGGCACGTTACGGGCGCTGCTCTTTTCTTTCTTCTTTTGGGGGGCATACCGCCTTCTTTAATACAAATAATATATCATTCAATAACACAGGGGGAAGAAGGTTCTTGACAGATCCTATCATAAAAAAAATAAAAGCATCACGCAATCATTTTAGCTATTTCAGCCGCCTTTTCAAAAGCAGGGCCGATAACGGCCTGCATTTTCTCTTCCGGGATACCATAGTCAATCCGCGCTTTTTTAATTATTTCGTCCAGGCCGTTATTGGATTCATCTTCCCTTAAAATACCAACCAGTTTCACAGGTCCTAAAGCGGCTTTATCATCGTCTGTCCTGGGTTCATGATGATTTTTAATGGCAAGCGCTATATTTTCAGGCACCTCCCATTCAGAACAGATCCATGTGGCCACATCGGCATGACCCGATTCCAGGGCTTCGCTTTCCAGTTCAGCCAAATCCCCCCCTTCAAGATGCCATGTCTTGAAAATGGGTTCATAATCATCAGACCGGAGACAGGCCAGCATCGGCAAGGCCATGTCCTGAAGGAAGGCAGCAGTAAAACATTCTGATTCCTTTGCCGGACAAAGTATTTTTGACAGCTCTTGAGCCAGCATTGCCCGTCTGGCAGACGTCAGCCAGAATGCTGCAGGGTCGTGCCATTGACACTTTTTTGAAGGAATACTTTTTGCCACCCCCACACCTAAAACAAGGGATTCCAATTGGGAAAGCCCCACCAGTGAAATGGCCTGAGTCAGATTTTCAATTTTTTTGGTTGGTGAAAATGCAGCGCTGTTGGCAATACTTAAAAGCTTGACTGAAAGGCCGGGGTCAAGGCTTAGCTTTTCTGCAATGTCATTGGCAGAAGAATAGGGATTTCTGATCTGCTGTAAAATTTGTAAAATCGCGCCGGAAAAAGAGGGTAACTCAAAGCCCTTAAGCGTTTCCTTTAATTTTTCTTTTGGATCAATTTTATTCTTTTTTAAAAACGAAAGCATCTCCCCTCCTCCTTTCAAAAAATCAGTCCGCCCTTCTGGCCAGCTTATTTCCTAAAATCGTTAACAACCCGCCGAGCCCCATATATCCGGTTGTGGCATGCAATGTAACAACAATCTGCCCTGCAAGCGTTTTGGGCAGCACATCTCCATACCCCAGCGTGGTTAAGGTGACAATGCTGAAATAGATCGGCGAGAACCAGGTTTTCTCCTCTCCATAGTTAATACCAACCAGAGTGTATATTCCTGCAAAAAACAATGTAATGACAAGAATGCAGATTGAAAATCGGAGCAGGCTCCTGCCGCAGTCAGAGGTGAGTTTCCATACATGATAAAGAAACATGTTTAATCCGGATGCCATCTTGAATTCATACAGATAATTTTCGTCAGATATAAATCTTTTCACACGATAGGCCCCGCGAAGGTCAATATCACGAATATCCACCCTGATCCAGTTTGCAGTTTCAAAATTTTTCACAGACATCAGTCTTGCTCCCTGCATGTTTGCATACTCAAAATTGGTGTTTTGGATATTGCTTTCTTTGAGATCGCATTGAACAAGATTGGCCCGGGTAAAGATCGCATGACTGAGCTCTGATTGTGAAAGTCTTGCTTTTTGAAGATTGGCCGCTCTGAGATCAGCATGAATGAGCGTTGATTGACTTAAAGTCGCCTCACTTAAATCCGAGTTGATCAGGCTGGCATGCGACAAATCAGCACCGCCGAACCCCCCTTGTCTGGCGCTGCATTCATTCAAACTTGCATATGTCAGATCAGATCCGATAAACTCGCATTCGTCAAAATCGGCCTTTTCCATGCTGGCATGATGAAATTTTGAAAAGCTGAAGTTTGTCTTTTCAAAGATTGAACCATCTAAATTGGCATAGGAAAAATCGTACCCGGACAGATCCAGTTCAGACAGATCTTGATTGTGCAAAGTAATCCCTCGTAAATCCAGATTGAGCGGTCTGTCTTTGTTGTTTTTTTCACACTGGGTTTTCAGTTTGTAAAGCATTCTCTGCTGAAGGGTATACTTATTCTCTTTGCCTTTTTTTTTCCAGCGGTCTTTTATTGCAGCGATCTGAGATTCTTTTAATGGCTTGTTTTCAGACGTCATTGCACTCCTCCATTAAAACATTTTTTTGTGATGATAAAATGAGTTTAAACCACATCCACGTCTCACCTAAAATGGTACGTTGCATGGGAAATTGACGAAATCAAGAATCATTTCATATATTCTTCCGATACTTGGGACCGGCATTTTGATAAACCATAGCCGTTCAATAGCAGAATTCAGATTGACTGGTGCTTTGACTTTCTTCCTGCCGGGAGCATATTTTTTCCGGATAACTTACAAAGATTACTTGTTTTGAGCCCAAAAATCAACTGCAGATACTTTTATAAATTTTTCAATACCCTGGCCTGCCTGGCACGGATGATACCATTCCTGCTGTTATGCCGAATAAAATATCTTCCAGATCTTCCAGTATAAAGCCGGGAGCCGTCTTAAAGCTGCCGCCATCAAGAAAGCAGCCGTCAGGAACAATGGTATGCAGGTGTGGATTTTACAACCATTTATAGGCGTTAACAAAAATATTATCAAAATGTGATACTTTTGTAACCTCGCTGTGATCTATATCGCCTACTTTTAAAATAAGCAATGAAACACGGTCTGAAAATTAAATTCAGACAGAGTTGTTGCCTGGAAAGGAGGTGAGCAAAAAAAATCACAGCTTTAATTCAAGGAAGACTTTGCGTGTAAATGTTCCAAAAGAACGATTTGAATTATCATTTTCAAGGAGGTACACAATGCGATTAAAATCTTTACTTCTAACGATCATATTTTTGTTTTTTTCATCAGCCGCACTGGTTATGGCAGAGAGCGGGGATTTTCCCGGTGCCGTATATACAATGACCAATTCGGATTCGGGGAATGAAGTGCTTGTATTCAACCGGTCGGCAGATGGGCTGCTTTTCCCTGCCGGTGCATTCGCAACATTCGGGAACGGGACAGGCGGCGGACTCGGAAATCAGGGAGCCGTTCTTCTCACTCCTGACAACCAGTGGTTGTACGTCGTGAATGCCGGCAGTAATACGATATCTGTATTCAGGGTCAAACCGGACGATCTTGAGTAC
>JBNKNP010000359.1:0-1584 GCA_050293905.1 Desulfobacteraceae bacterium
CCAAGAAAATCATAAAGAGCACCTTTGTCTTTCCAGTGTTCTTCCTGGTCCATGCGATGTTGTATCATTGTTTTATACAGATCGGTTTTTGATGAAATGTTCGGTTCTTTTATTATAACTTCCTGCAGATACATTAAATCCTGAAGTGTAAGCCCTGTTGAGGGGTGCAGTTTGATAAATTCAAGGATTTTGGTTTTTAAGCGTCTTTTCCAGAACGGCAGACGGGCGTTCAGAAATTTTCTGGCTTCAGAATATACCATTGGCGACATGTAAAACCGTTTGAGCCGATAGATATGATTATCATTTTTGCTTTTGGGTTTAATGATTTCATATCCCTTCTGGGTTGGAAGATGCGGAATTTTTGGAATAAAATTATGATGAGATGTAATGATAACCCGTTTGAAAGTATTTGTCTGGTCAATGAGCTGCCGCATACGGTGGTGCGGATTATGGAACGCCCGGCTGTCCTCATCCAGACCGTCCAGAAAAAGGATGGTATTGTTTTGATCTGAAATGCCGTTGATCAATTGATCCGTATTCTGCATGTGCATGGGCAAAAGAATGATCCGGTGTTGTTTTTTTTTCGGAAGATTCTTATTGTAAAGATAATAGGTCAAAGAAAAACATGTTTTACCCATGCCTGAATCCGCCAGTATTAAAAGATGCCTGCACGGCACTTTTTTATTTATAAACCCGCTGACCGCCCGGGTAAGATCCCTGACCGGAATACGGCGTTTCAGCCTGTCTGTTTTATGTATATACGGGGGGATTGCCTGGCATCTTGGCGGCAGGTTAAATTGCAGGGCCTGCTCAATTGTCTGTCTGTCAAATTGGTTGCCTGCAATGAAATGATTGAGTCGGTCTGCCCGTTTTTTACGGGACCATAACGGTATGGCAAACCAAACTATTTTTTTTATGCCCCAAAGAACAAGGATGAGACAAAGGCCGGAAAAGAAAATTTGAAGAAAAAAAAACAGCACAGGTAATTATAAACCCTTTTGAGAGATTGAAAAATAGAAGATCATCTTTAATTAATAACAGATAGGCGCTCTTATTTGCAATATGATTTTAAATGCGATAGAATTGCAGAATAATTCAAGACGGATGTATTAAAACAGAAACTGCTGTGACTTTCACCTGGGACTGAATACTTAATTATGGCAGAAAATAAAAAAAAATTGGATCCTGAAAAATTATCCATTCTTGTTGTGGATGATATGAAGAGTATGCGGTTGACCATTCGCAAGATGATCAAAAACCTGAATAAAGATACAGTTCTGCGATTTGCCGAAGATGGAAAACAAGGGCTGCAGATCTTGAAAAGTTATCCATGTGACCTTGCTATAATTGACTGGAATATGCCGGTGATGAATGGGATTGAAATGCTGGAGAATATCAGAAAAGATATTTCTTTAAGAGATACACCCGTGATCATGGTAACGGCAGAGGCCGAGCGGGATATTGTCAATGAAGTGGCTGAAGTTGAAATCGAAGGGTATCTGTTAAAACCGCTCACGCTTAAATCCTTGGATGATAAAATCAAAGCAGTAGTGGATAAAGTCAACAACCCAGATCCGGTTACCC
>JBNKNP010000360.1:0-1819 GCA_050293905.1 Desulfobacteraceae bacterium
TAAGAAATATACCAGTCTCTGGACGGGACCGCGAGCAGCTCAGCCATTGGGTAACACATATTTTTATTAATAAGGGCTTTGTTTGATTGGTTCTGATAATTTCTTAATTCTTTTAAAAGGAAATAGAATTGGCATTAAAGGATATGAACATTCAGAAAAATATGAATGAACAAAAATCTCCTGAAATAATTCCGGATTCATGTAAAGAATGTAAATATTTTAAACATACTGGAATTATTGATATATATAGAGGATATTGTCTTTTTTATAAAGAAGATAGGTTCTCTAATTGGCCTTGTATAGCGAGAGATGATACAAAAGGATTGAATAAAAAAACGAGCAAGCAACATACAATTATTAAAACTTACCGGGGGAATCAAAAGCAGGCTACAGATGCCTTTCAAGCAGATATTCTAAAAATGGAAGCGCAAGGCTACTATCCTGTATCGCAAACATGGGCACCAGGGTCATATGGCTGTGGAGCATTTTTATTGGCCTTAATTCTGTGTCTCATATTAGTAGGCATCTTGGCATTTATCTATATGATTATCGTAAAACCCGATGGGACTCTTTCTGTTACTTATGAATTACGTGGGATTTCAAAAGACTCAGATGAAAAAACATGTCCTATGTGTGCAGAAACTATAAAAGCAGCAGCAATTGTCTGTCGTTTCTGTGGACACGATTTTGAGTAACGTCATAACTTACTGCTGATGAAATAAAGAGATCAGAAGTCTAAATACTACAATTTTACCAAAAGCGATACCCAACTCGGCGTTTCAGTACAACGGCCAGAGTTCAGGCATTTCCAAAAAGGGTATTTAAATCGGATTACCAATCTTTATTTTTAGTTCATATCAAAATGTCTTGACAACTTAACAAATTGCCGGTATTCTCATTTCCAGATAAATCGATAAGGACTGAAAACGAAATAATTTGAAAGGAAATTGATGCTCAATCCCCAGTCGCCTGTTCCACTTTATCACCAGCTGGCCGATATCCTTATCGACCAGATCCGGTCCGGCACCTACCGGCCCGGTGATGTGATCCCGTCTGAAACCGGGATTGCTAAAACCTATCAGATCGGCCGGCCCACGGTCCGCCAGGCCATGGATACCCTTGTGAAAAAAGGATTGATTGAGCGCAGACGCGGATCCGGCACTTTTGTGAAAGAACAGGGTCCGGCAGTGGATATTTTTTCCATGGCAGGAACATCCCAGGCGTTTTTGACCCGGGGATTAGACACCAGGGTCAAAATGGCAGCACCTGTGACGATTGTAGATATAACAGATGACCCAATCAATCCCTTTGACCGGGGGCAGGCCTATTTTTTATCCCGTCTGACACTGGTGGACAAAGATCCGGTCCTGCTGGAAGATATTTATCTGCATCCGCAGTTGTTCAAGGGCATTGAACGCCTGGACCTTGAAAACCGTTCCCTGTCCGAAGTGGTGTCGGATCAATATTATATGAAACCGGAAACCGGCCGCCAGACCTTTAAGATTTCTTTTCTGCCTGAAAAAAAATCCAGCCTGCTGGCTCTTAAACCGGCAGATCCCATTCTTGAGGTTCAGCGGAAACTTGATTTCCCCGGCAACAGCCAGGCTGTTTTTTCAAGGATGTACTGCCGGACAGATCGGTTTGCATTTTCCCAGACCATTCATTTATAGACAATGATAAAATAAAAAATAATATAAACGGAGTCAGTAAAATGAAAAACAGAGGATATTATGGCAGCTACGGCGGAGCATTCCTGCCCGAAATTCTGGTTGCCACATTTGACGAGCTTGAAGCCCAGTTTGAAAAAATCAAGCAGGAC
>JBNKNP010000361.1:0-3966 GCA_050293905.1 Desulfobacteraceae bacterium
ATGCAACTCATGTGCCCATAAATTCCCAGTGGCTCTGGAAACCTTGTTCAATCAGGACCAGACATCCCCAGGCCCAGCTTCACCTGATGCTGAGGGTTTAAAACCATCTGCATCCTCTGCCCAGGCACCCGGTTCAGAACAGAGCCCGGTTTCACAGGCACCGGAGGGGGCTGATGATCCGGTGAAAGAATCTGATCCAGATGAAGCGGAAAAAACAATTCGAAAAATCTGCGTAACCCTGAGCAAGGGCGGTGTCGGCAAGACAACCACCAGTGTCAATTTGAGCGCAGGGCTTGCCCTGGCAGGGTTTAAAGTGCTCCTTGTTGATACTGATACTCAAGGGCAGTCTTCTTATATTCTGGGCAAAAAACCAAAAGCCGGCCTCACTGAATTATTAACCAAGGAATTATCACCCGAAGAGTGTATTGTCCGGGCCAGAAAAAATCTCTGGTTGCTTTCCGGCGGCAAATCCCTGGCCGGTGTCAAACGAATTATCGACCGGAAAAGTTTCGGTGCCGAATGGACACTTTCCGAGGCCATGAAAGAATTGGATAAGCGATACGACTATGTGATCATTGACACGGCTCCGGGCTGGGACCAGCTTATTGTCAATGTCCTGTTTTATGCCACTGAAGTCATGGTGCCTGTTGCTCTCGAAGTAATGCCGCTCCAGGGACTTTCAGAGTTCATGAAAAGCCTTGGGTCCATCCAGAAATACAGAAAAGAAATCGCCTTAAAATATATTGTTCCCACTTTTATGGATACCCGGGTAAAGGGACCTGAAGCAATATTCAACCAGTTGAATACACTTTACCCGGAATATGTCTGTACCCCTGTCCGGTATTGTGAAAGCCTTTCTGAAGCACCATCCTATGGCAAGTCGATTTTTGAATTTGCACCGGGGTGCACCGCGTCTTCAGACTACAGGGAACTTGTCCAGCGGGTCACCGCAGACACTGGCGTTAAAATTTAATCAATAAAAAAATAAAATCTTAGGATTATCTGTTCAAACAGCAAGGAGAAACAAAAATGAAAAAAATTGTTTTCATAACCATTGTAACATTTATTTGTGCCACCCTTTTTTCCTGCGCCTTTCAGAATAAACAGCAGCAGGGAACAGCAGGCGGTGCTGCCATTGGAGCCGGTGTGGGGGCTATATTGGGGCAGGCCATTGGCGGAGACACTGAAGGTACCCTGATTGGCGCAGGCATCGGAGCGGCCCTGGGCGGTATTGCCGGCAACCAGATCGGACGATACATGGATTTGCAGGAGCAGGACTTGCGCAATGCCATTGCCGCTTCAGAATCAGCCAGTATCCAAAGAGAACAGGATGTTTTACGGGCCACGTTTAAAGGCGAGTCATATTTCGACTATGATTCAAGTCAGCTCAAACCCGGTGCCTATGCGGAGCTAAGAAGGATCTCCGATGTCCTTGTAAAATATCCCCAGACTATTTTGGAAGTCGGCGGACATACAGACACCAGGGGTTCGGAGACCTATAATCAGGCGCTTTCTGAAAGAAGAGCCCGGGCTGTTGGGGATGAATTGATCAGAAACGGCATTTCAGCGCAGAGAATTCGCGTTGTCGGTTACGGGGAAACCCGACCCATATCATCTGATCATGCCATGAACCGCCGGGTTGAGATTACTATTGTGCCTGTCAGGCAGGGTTGATCATTTGCAGTTAAAGAAAGCCGCGGTTAAACTGCGGCTTTCTTTTTTCTAAAAATGCAGTTGTCCCCTCTTTTGCATCCGGGTTGGTCATGGTCAGGCCGAAACCGTCGCTTTCCATTCTGCATCCGGTTTCAAGATCCGTATTCAGTCCGTTATGAATAACTTCCTTTGCTGACTGCAGGGCTGTTTTGCCTTTGGAAGCGATGAGACGTGCGGTTTCCTTAGTCGCGTTCATCAAGGCATCATGACTGGTAATTTTATTGACAAGTCCCATATCAAAAGCTTCTTGAGCTGTCAGGTTTTTCGCCGTAAAGATTAATTCTTTTGCCCGGTTCGACCCGACAAGTCTGGCCAGGCGCTGGGTGCCGCCAAATCCCGGGATAAGACCCAGATTCATTTCCGGCAGTCCGAAAAGGGCTTTTTCAGACGCATAGATAAAATCGCAGCTCAGCGCAGCTTCAAGCCCGCCGCCGAGAGCATATCCGTTGACTGCGGCAATAACAGGAATCGCCAGGCCTTCAATTCGTGAAAATAATTTTTGTCCTTTTCGTGAAAATAATTTTCCCTGCAATGGATTCATTTTTGCCAGTTCTGAAATATCAGCACCGGCCACAAAGGCCTTGTCTCCGCTTCCGGTCAGGATCATCACCCGGATATCAGAGTCGTTTTCAATCGTATCCAGGGCAGTGTCAACTTCGTTAAACAGTTCGCTGTTCAGGGCATTCAATGCTTTAGGCCGGTTGAAAAAAAGAGTGGCAACCGGTCCGTCGATGGCTAAAATAATGGTTTTAAAAATCATGAGCGTCTTTTTGCCTCTTTTGGTATTGCGGTTTGTCTTTCAGAGTACACCCACTACTTATAATTGCCTGGGATTGGTCGCTTTTATATATTTTTCAACTCCGGCAGCAATGCTATTTGATATGCTTGTCTGGTAGGCATCACTCATGAGCCGTTTGCATTCCTTTTTATTACTTACAAATGAGGTCTCGATCAGGATGGACGGCATACTGGCTCCCAGGAGGACATAAAAAGGTGCCCGTTTCACCCCCAGGTTATTGATTTTTGAATACTGTTTTTTCATTCCATTGACAAATGATTGATGAACCACATTGGCAAGGCGGGTGGATTCTTCAATTTTTGCATGTTTCATCAGGTCGGACAGGATATATTCAAGGTCAGAAATATTTTTTTCCGACGTGGCATTTTCCCTTGCCGCCACTGCAATGGCCTTTTCATCGGTTGCCAGGTTGAGAAGATAGGTCTCAATACCGGTCAGTCTCCTGTTTTTTGCAGCATTGCAGTGAAGGGAGATAAACAGGTCTGCCCGTTCGGTATTGGCAATGGCGGTACGTTCTTCAAGTGTCAGCCGCTTGTCTGTGGAGCGTGTGAGAACAACCGTGCATTTTAATTTATCTCTCAGGATCACCGCCAGTTTTTTTGCAATTTTCAGGACGATGTCTTTTTCCCATACCCCTTTATAGTATCCTGGAGCGCCCGGATCAGACCCGCCATGGCCCGGATCGATCACAATTTTTTTCACACCCAGGGCAAGCTGGCGGGCAATGTCGGAGGATTGCAGATTGTCGGTTGAATATTGTTTTATTGTTTTAGAACCACCCGTATCTGCCACCAGGGTTCCGGAAGGTTCGCCCGGACTCCCGTTGGAACCTTTTCCCCAGATATCAATGACGATTCTGAACGGATCCTTTAAAGAAAAAATCTTATAATTTTCAAAAGATTTGATATCCACCACCACCCGGACGGTATGGGGAAGGTACTGGCCGGCCCTGGCCTGGCTTAAAAGATTGTCATTGATAGGGGTGTGCTCAGCCACGTTTTGTCCAAGTCTGGACTGTTCAATATCAATATACAGACGTTGAAAAAGCTTATTAATATCAGGATCTTTTTTCAGCAGCCGGTGGGAATAGTCTCTTTCATCTGAGGCATTCACAACAATCCGTGTGTATTCAGGGTTGGACCAGAACCTGAGATCCGTGATTGTGGTATCACCTGCCGGAATTTTCGTGCCGGAAAGGGGGGGGTGCATATCAGCATCCGGCCCGGGATCAGGGTCGGCTGATGTCTCTGACGGCAGGGTTGGCTGAATCAGGGCAATCTTTTGGCTTTTATTGATTTTTTCAATCAGGGCGGTATTTTTAGTCTGTTCTTTTTTTGACTTGATATGCCTGGATGCTGACCGGGTACCGGCATGTTCTCTTTTTTTCGCTTTCTCAGCAGGTTCAATTTTGGCCATTAATGATCCGGCCCGGCCTGCATAAGCACTGCGCGGAT
>JBNKNP010000362.1:0-5950 GCA_050293905.1 Desulfobacteraceae bacterium
GGTGAACCCTTCGACAACGAGGTGACCGTCGGTGTGATGTACATGCTCAAGTTGCATCACTTGGTTGACGACAAGATTCACGCTCGCTCGATCGGACCCTACTCGCTTGTGACTCAGCAGCCTCTTGGTGGCAAAGCACAGTTTGGCGGTCAGCGCCTTGGTGAGATGGAAGTCTGGGCAATGGAGGCTTATGGTGCAGCCCATGCGCTTCAGGAATTTTTGACGGTCAAATCCGATGATATGACCGGTCGAACCCGTATGTATGAAAAAATAGTAAAAGGCCAGAACGTTCTTGAACCCGGGATGCCGGAATCGTTTAGAGTTCTGACAAAAGAACTTCAGAGTCTGGGTTTGGATTTGAATCTTATAGAAGGAAAGAAATAAGGAGAATACATTGGATAATATATATGATTTCTTCGCAAAACCGAAAGATCCTAAGATTTACCAGGGCGTACAGATTAGCCTTGCATCATCAGACCAGATCAGAGAATGGTCTCATGGTGAGATCAAAAAACCGGAAACCATCAATTACAGGACATTTAAACCGGAGCGGGACGGCCTTTTCTGTGCAAAGGTTTTCGGGCCGACCAAGGACTATGAATGCAATTGCGGCAAATACAAACGGATGAAGCATCGCGGCGTGGTCTGCGAAAAATGCGGTGTTGAAGTTATTCAGTCAAAGGTCCGCCGTGAGCGGATGGCCCATATCGAGCTTGCCTCTCCTGTATCCCATATCTGGTTTTTAAAAAGTCTTCCCAGTAAAATCGGAAATGTTCTTGATCTGACTTTAAAGAACCTTGAAAAAGTACTCTATTTTGATTCGTATATTGTCATTGATCCTAAAGAGACAGGATTGAAAAAGCTCCAGCTTCTTTCCGATGATCAGTATTATGAAGCATTGGATGCATTCGGAGAATCCTTTGAGGCCGGCATTGGTGCCGAAGCCATATTAAAATTACTGGATGAGATAGATCTGCAGGCGGTTCACGATGAACTTAAAGAAGAAATCACCCTGACAAAATCCGTTGCCAAGCAGCAGAAAATGGCCAAACGGCTGAAAGTCATTGATGCCTTTTTGACCTCCGGAATCGAACCCTCCCGGATGATCCTGACAGCCTGTCCGATTCTGCCGCCGGATTTAAGACCGCTTGTTCCGCTTGAAGGCGGCCGGTTTGCAACATCGGATCTCAATGATCTCTACCGCCGGGTGCTGAACCGGAACAACCGTCTCAAACGGCTGGTGGATCTGGATGCGCCTGATATCATAGTCCGAAATGAGAAACGAATGCTCCAGGAAGCCGTGGATGTCCTGTTTGACAACGGCCGTCACGGCCGGGTAGTCACCGGGACAAATAAACGGCCGCTGAAATCTTTAAGCGATACCTTAAAAGGAAAGCAGGGCCGTTTCAGGCAGAACCTTCTTGGAAAGCGGGTGGATTATTCCGGCCGTACCGTTATCACTGTGGGATCGGAGCTTCGACTTCACCAGTGCGGTATCCCCAAAAAGATGGCGTTGGAATTATTTAAACCCTTTATTTATAATTACCTGGAACAAAAAGGATATGTGTCCACAGTCAAATCCGCTAAAAAAATGGTGGAAAGAGAAGAGACCGAAGTCTGGGACGCACTTGAATCGGTTGTAAAAGAATATCCCGTGATGCTTAACCGGGCGCCGACCCTTCATCGTCTCGGGTTCCAGGCATTTGAGCCGGTTCTCATCGAAGGAAAGGCCATTCAGCTTCATCCCCTGGTCTGCCCGGCGTTTAACGCGGATTTTGACGGCGACCAGATGGCGGTCCATGTACCGTTGTCTCTGGAGTCCCAGCTGGAAGCCAGGATAATGATGCTGTCCACCAACAATATTCTGTCTCCTGCCAACGGGCAGCCCATTATTGTTCCCACGCAGGATATTGTTCTGGGTATTTACTACATGACCCGGGCGGCAAAGAACCAAAAGGGTGAAGGTATCAGTTTTTCCAGTATTGATGAGGTGAGAAATGCTTTTGATTCCGGTGAATTGTCCCTGCATGCCCGGATAAAAGTACGTATCGACGGTGAAAGTTATGAGACAACCACCGGCCGTATTCTTCTCTGGGAGACCATCCCCGGTGATATCCTTTTGTCTTTAACCAGAATCAGAACAGATACGCTGGAAGACTGCGAAGCCGCATATGCAGAATTAAAAGCCGGTAAGACGTTCAACCGGGTTTTAAATAAATATTCTGATGATGAAATCAAAAAAACCAAAGGCAAAACAGGGCTGCTGACCCGGAAAGAATTTAAAAATGTTTTCCAGGTTTCCGAGATTGTTGTGGAGCAGCTGTTCGGTCTTAAAAAAGATCAGTTTACCGATGTGCGGAAAGTGGGGGATCACTATACCATCTTTAAGGTGGATAAACGGGAAACCACCCTGCCGTTCAATCTGGTCAATAAGCTGATGGATAAATCCTCCATTGTCAAGCTCATTGATTATGCCTACCGGAATATCGGTTTAAAAGAAACCGTTATACTGTCAGACAGACTCAAAGATATCGGGTACAAACATTCCACTTTGGGCGGTCTTTCCATTTGTGTGGATGACATGATTATTCCGGATGAAAAATGGGATATCATTAAAGCATCTGAAAAAAGCATTGAAGATATTAAAACCCAGTACTCCGAGGGGTTGATTACCCAGGGAGAGAAATATAATAAAGTCGTTGATATCTGGGCCCAGAGCACGGATGATATTGCCAATGCCATGATGGAAGTCATGAAGAATCCAACCGGCGGAAAAGATGGAGAAAACAGCTCTCCTGAAGCCATGAATGCTGTTTATATCATGGCTGATTCAGGCGCTCGTGGCAGTAAGGATCAGATGCGTCAGCTTGCCGGAATGCGCGGGTTGATGGCCAAGCCCTCCGGCGAAATTATCGAAAATCCGATTACGGCCTGCTTTCGTGAGGGGCTTACCGTGCTCCAGTATTTTATTTCCACCCATGGTGCCCGTAAGGGGCTTGCTGATACGGCATTGAAGACAGCCAACTCAGGGTATCTGACAAGACGTCTGGCAGATGTCGGTCAGGACTGCACTATTGTGGAAATAGACTGCGGTACCATCAACGGTATTGAAGTTGAAGCCCTGTACGAAGGCGGTGAGATTATCCAGACGCTTGGCGAAAGAATTCTGGGCCGGGTGACCCAGGAAGATATACGGGATCCGTATACGGATGAGTTTATCGTTGGTGTGGATACGGAACTGGATGAAAGTCATGTGAAAAAAATCGAAGCTGCCGGAGTCCAGAAGGTTAAGATCCGTTCGGTCCTGACCTGTAACTCCAGACACGGTGTATGTTCAAGCTGTTACGGTCGTGATCTTGCCCATGGTGTCCGGGTGGAAATCGGTCAGGCCATTGGTATTGTGGCTGCCCAGTCCATTGGAGAGCCCGGCACTCAGTTGACCATGAGAACCTTCCATATCGGCGGTACGGCTTCAAGAAAGGTTGAGGTCGCAGAAATTAAGGCCAGGGTTGGGGGGATCCTCAAGTATAATGAAGATATTCAGACCGTTGTTTCTGCTGACAATCAAACCATTGTTATGAACAGAAAAGGCGGCAGGATTAATATTGTCGGGGATGAAGGACGTGAGCGGGCCAAAGAGACCGTTATCTACGGCGCAACCCTGCACATAAAGGATGGCCAGGCCATTGAGCCGGGTGAAGTTATTGCCACCTGGGATCCGTTCACCACACCGATTATTACGGAAGTGGCGGGCAGGGTTCGTTTAACGGATATTGAAGTCGGTAATACGGTCCAGGAACAGATTGACCCTGTGACCGGAAAAGTATCCCGTACCATTACTGAAGGCAAGGATACGGAAATCCGTCCGAGAATTACGTTAAGAGATAAAGACGGCAAAGCTGTGAAACTGCCCAATTCAAAAACCGCTGCCCGGTATTACCTGCCGGTGAACGCGATTTTAACGGTTGAGGAAGATGAACAGATTATGGCCGGGGATGTCATTGCAAAACTGCCGAGAGCCACGACCAAAACCAAGGATATTACCGGTGGTCTGCCCCGGGTCGCAGAATTGTTCGAAGTCCGGAAACCCAAAGACCCCACTGTCCTGACTGAAATTGACGGGTATGTGGAAGTGTCCAAAGGAACCAAGGGCAGGCAAAAGGTTATCATCACTCCCACGGACGTTGGTGGAAAGAAAGAATATTCCATTCCAAAAGGACAGCATGTTACTGTTTATGACGGTGATTATGTCAAGGCGGGAGATCCGTTGATCGCAGGATCGGCCAATCCCCAGGATATCATGAATATCAAAGGGGAGGTCGCGCTGGCCAAATATCTGGTGGATGAGGTTCAGGAAGTCTACCGTCTCCAGGGCGTCCGGATCAATGACAAACATATTGAAGTGGTGATCCGTCAGATGATGAGACGGGTAAAAGTCATCAGCAACGGAGATACGAATTTTATTCCGGACGAACAGGTAGACCGGGTAAAATTTGAGGAAGTCAACCGGGAAGTGGCTCAGAACGGCGGTCAGCCGGCCAAAGGCGAACCGTTGATTTTGGGAATCACAAAAGCGTCCCTGTCAACAGACTCATTCCTGTCTGCAGCTTCTTTCCAGGAAACAACAAAAGTATTGACTTTGGCGGCCATAGAAGGCAAGTATGACAACCTTAAAGGGTTGAAGGAAAATGTGGTCATGGGACGTATTATCCCTGCCGGTACCGGTTTTCCCGGATATTCAAAAGTGGAAGTCGGATTTGGTGAAGTCGAAGAGGTGTAATTAATTATAAAAGAACTTGACAATTTTAATTGATGAACGTAAAATTAAACATTTTGTCGTGTATGACAATGGTTTAAATTTGATAAGGAGCGTTGGAAAGTTATGCCGACCATAAATCAGTTGGTTCGAAAAGGTAGAAAAAAAGCAGAAAAAAAAGTGAGCACGCCTGCTTTGAAAGGCGGCCCTCAAAAACGGGGTGTCTGCACCAGGGTGTACACGTCAACTCCAAAAAAACCGAACTCTGCATTGAGGAAAGTCGCCAGGGTCCGTTTGACCACCGGCATGGAAGTTGCCGCATATATCCCCGGTATGGGGCATAACCTTCAGGAGCATTCAGTTGTTCTTGTCAGGGGCGGCAGGGTAAAAGACCTTCCAGGTGTTCGTTATCATATTGTAAGGGGTGCCCTTGATACACTGGGTGTTGATGACAGAAGACAGGGCCGATCAAAATACGGAGCAAAACGACCAAAGTAATTTTGGATTGTTATAGATGTTAATTAAGCGATTATAATGGACATGAACATGACAGCAAAACAAATCTCACTTGATAATGTAACAAAAGAGGCAACACCGGAAGAAAAACTGATTGCCAAATTCGTTAACTGCGTCATGAAGAACGGAAAAAAGAATGCCGCACGCAAGGTTGTCGGCAGTGCGCTGCTGATGGCCCAGGATAAAATAAACGAACCGGCCTTGGATATCTTTAAAAAAGTTGTTGATAATATCCGCCCGGCAGTTGAAGTCAAATCCAGAAGGATCGGCGGGTCTACCTACCAGGTGCCTACAGATATCAAGCCCGGCAGACAAACTGCCCTTGCATTCCGGTGGTTGATCAATTTCAGCCGCAACCGGTCTGAAAAAGGATTTGCCAATAAACTGGCTGCCGAAATGATGGATGCGTATAACCAGCGCGGCGGAGCAATGAAGAAAAAAGAAGATACACACAAGATGGCGGAGGCCAACAAGGCTTTTGCTCATTTCAGGTGGTAAATAATTTATAATTTCCTGATAACATTCCACTGATGGAATCAATTTAGAGGAGTAAAAAAGGATGGCTAAGGAAAAGTTTGAGCGGACCAAGCCGCATGTGAACATAGGAACAATCGGTCATATTGATCATGGAAAGACTACGCTTACAGCAGCGATAACCAAGTTGGCCGGAATGATGGG
>JBNKNP010000363.1:0-7789 GCA_050293905.1 Desulfobacteraceae bacterium
AGATTCTGCTGATGCGAAAATCATGATCCGGGCTGCAAACTGGGTCGGGGATGCTATCATGACCACCCCTGTAGTCCGGGCGGTGAGAAAGAATTTTCCCAAGGCCCATATTACGGTCCTGGCAAAACCCTGGGTAATCCCGGTATATGAAAACAACCCGTATATCGATGATATCATGGTCTATGAGGCTGCCGGCCGGCATAAAAAGGGACTGGGAACCTTCTGCCTTGCAAAAGATATAAAAAACCGCGGATTTGATCTGGCTGTCCTGATGCAGAATGCTTTTGAGGCCGGTTTGATTTCTTTTCTGGGCCGGGTGAAAGAACGTCTGGGATATAATACAGATGCCAGGGGATTTTTACTCAACCGGTGTGTAAAAATGAATCCTGAACTAAAAAAAAGGCATCTGATTGAATATTATATTGGAATTTTACATGGTGCCGGCCTGAAAGATGACGGGAAAAAAATGGATCTTTTCCTGTCTGAACCTGACCGTATGTTTGTCCAGAATTTTTTGAAACAGAACCACATTGATCCTGCCGGTCCTGTCATCGGCATCAACCCCGGAGCCACCGGCGGGACGGCAAAACGATGGTTTCCTGAAAGATATGCCCGGCTGTGCCAAAAACTTTCACGGCAGTATCAGACCAGAATATTGATTTTCGGCGGCCCGGCCGACCGGGCGCTTGGTGATGAAATCGCCGGATATTTTGAAAACACATGTATCAATGTTGCGGGTAAAACCAGCCTGGGCCAGGCGTTTGCCTTAATTGAAAACTGCTCTCTTTTTGTTACCAATGACTCAGGCCTGATGCACGCTGCCGCTGCAATGGACATCCCCCAGGTGACCGTCATCGGGTCCACAGATTACATTGCGACCTGTGCGGCAAGTGAAAAAGCTGTTATGATTCGTGTCCCGGTTCACTGCAGCCCGTGTCTGAAAGATGTCTGTCCCACCGATCATGAGTGTATGGACAAGATCAGTGTTGACATGGTTCTGGAAACCTGCCAGTCTCTTTTGGCAGACTCAATTGAACCCCAGGGACAGCAGCGTGTTTGACACGGTAGAAAAAATACTGATTGTAAAGCCCAGTGCGTTGGGAGATATTGTTCATTCCCTTCCATTTTTGTTAGCAGTGAGTAAAAAATTTCCAGGAGCCGAAATAGACTGGGTGGTGGCCCACGGGCTTCACCTGTTTTTAGAAGACCATCCCCTGATCAATAAGCTGTGGGTCATTAAAAAAGATCAGTGGAAAAAGCCGGGCAGGATTTTCTCGACGCTAAAAGAGATTTACACGCTGCAAAAAGAGCTTAAAGCCCGCAGATATGATGTCTGCATTGATCTGTCCGGTCTGCTGCGCTCCGGCCTGATCAGCTGGGCGTCCCGGGCTGAATTTAAACTGGGGTTTAAAGAATCCGACGAGGGCAGCCCGTGGTTTTATACCCATAAAATCCATGGCTCCATGAACATCCACGCCATTGACCGGTATCTTGAAATTGCAAAATTTATGGGATGCGCCATTGATAAAATAGAGTATCCGTTTGCACCTTATGACATTCATCCGCCCCTGCTGGAATCCCTGCCAAAAACCTATTGTGTCATGAGTCCTTCTGCCGGAAAACCGGCCAATCGATGGCAGGCAGGCAAATTCGGTGAGCTTGCATCCAGGCTTGATATGCCCACACTGGTGATTGCATCGGGCTCGGAATCGGATATTGCTGAAGAAATGGTGAAGTATTCCAAAGGAAAGGCGGTTTCCCTGGCAGGAAAGACCAGTTTAAAAGAGCTTGTTGCCCTGATCGGCCGGGCCCGGTTTTTTGTCTGCAACGACACCGGTCCCATGCACATTGCAGCTGCCTTGAAAATTCCTGTATTTGCTATTTTCGGTCCGGCCAATCCGGTGAGGACAGGGCCTTATGGTGACGGTCATACAGTGATTCAAAAAGCGCTTGATTGCTCGCCCTGTTATGCGAAAAAACCCTGCCCGGATTTCAGGTGCATGAATGAAATTGCGGTTGACCATGTTTTAGACCTGATCAGGGAAAAGTTGGGCAGGCCATGAAAATAGCCGTTATCGTAACAACATATAACCGGCCGGATACGCTTGTCAAGGTGCTGTACGGCCTGATGAAGCAGACCCGTCTGCCCGATGAAATTATTATTGCCGATGACGGTTCGGGCAAAGAGACGGTTGATGCTGTTGTCCCTTTTATTCAAAACAACCAGGTCCGGTGTGTTCATGTCCGGCAGGAAGACCGGGGATTCAGGGCCGCCCGGATACGGAATAAAGGGATAAAGGCGTGTTATTCAGATTATATTGTTTTCCTGGACGGGGACTGCATACCGGAACGCCATTTTGTACAGGACCACCTGGCATTGGCTCAAAAAGGCTTTTTTTTCCAGGGGAAACGGGTGATCGTCAGTGAAAAAACCACGCCTGGTTTTTCCTTTAAAGATACGGATTCGCTTTATTTGCTGCTCAAGCAATTTCTCACGGCAGGGATTTCAAATGCTCACCACATTGTCCGGCTGCCGTTTCTGCCGGCTTATACAACATCTAAGCTGTCAGGGATCAGATCATGTAATATGGGGTTCTTTAAAACCGACCTTCTGGCAGTCAATGGATTTAACGAAGCTTTTGAAGGCTGGGGCAGGGAAGATTCAGAGCTTGTTGTCCGGATGTACAAGTACGGAATCAAAAGGAAAGAACATCCGTTCAGAGCGATCTGCTATCATCTCTGGCACCAGGAAAATTCCCGGAAGAACATGGATAAAAATGATAAGATTTTAGAAAATGCCATGAAATCAGACGACTATTATTGTATGCTTGGGATTAAAAATGGCAGATAACCCAGGGACCAGGTGAGACGGGAAAAAAAATCAATGCAGAAAATATCGGTTTATATTATTGCCTTTAACGAAGAGGATAAGATCAGACAAGCCCTGGAAAGCGTTCAATGGGCGGATGAGATTATTGTTGCGGATTCATTCAGCACAGATCATACTGCTGACATTGCGCAATCATACGGTGCAAGGGTCGTTCAGATCCCGTTCAATGGGTTCGGCAGTCTGAGAAATGATGCCATTAATGCCTGCAGCCATCCCTGGATTTTCAGCCTGGATTCTGATGAGCGATGCACAGAAGAAGCAAGACAGGAAATTGAGGCCATTATCAGTTCCTGGGACATCAAAGATCAAGACAGCCTGGATGCCTACTATGTCCCCAGAAGAAATTATTTCATGGGTCAATGGATAAAACATGCCGGCTTCTATCCGGATTACCGGCAGCCCCAGCTCTTTAGAAAAGGGGCCTTGAGATTTAAAGATGATGCAGTCCATGAACGCTACGAGGTGATCAGTGATAAACCCTGTGGATACATGACGGCATTTATTAACCAGATACCGTTTAAAAATCTTGAAGAAATAATTCACAAGGCCAACCGGTATTCCACTCTGGGGGCGCAGAAATTACATAAATCAGGGAAAAGAGCAGGGCTGTTCACTGCATTTTCTCACGGATTCTGGGCTGCTTTTACCCTGTATGTTTTAAAACTGGGTTTTCTTGACGGGTGGCCCGGGCTTATCATTGCCTTTGCAAATTTTGAGGGGACATTTTATAAATACGCAAAATTATATCTAAAGCAAAAAGGGCTGGATTCTTTTGATTCCAAAGGGTAATGCATGATTGAAACCGGTTTGACAATCATATGGTTTTTCGGCCTTGTTTATGCCTCAAACCGCTGTTTAAGAATCGGCTGGTGCTATGCACCTTTTTTTTCGATTTCCTTTGCCGGTATACTATTATTTTTTTTCAGTATCTTCAACTATCTGAAACCGGCTGCAAATGGGTTGTTTATAGCCGGAATCGTTTTGTCTGCCATTGGTGCCTTCGATTATTGGAAAAACCGCGGCAAACCGGATTCTTTTTTACAGGTAAAATATGTATGGGTCCTGTCCGGGCTGATTGTTTTTTCGTTTTTAGTGACCATTCATATGAAATTCACAGTGGACGATGATTACGTCTACTGGGGTATTATCGGCAAATACTTGAATTTTTATCACCATCTTCCGGATTCGGATACCACTATTATCCGCCGCCATCTGTCCTATACACCAGGCACCTCTTTAATCCATTACTTTATATTCCAGCTTGCAGGACAGTATAAAGAAGCGCTTTCTTATTTTGCCCAGAATCTTTTTTTGATCAGCGCCCTGTTTGTTGTTCTTGCAGGCAAGTCTTTTAAAAAAGGCGTTATATTGTTTGGCCTGACAATAATCTTGATGACCCTTTTTTCAGGCTCGATCTTTACCAAACTGCAGGTGGATTATCTTCTTTCTGTTTATTTTTTTGCCGTCCTGTGGATTATAGTTAAAGAAAGGCCCTCCATCCGGACGTATGTGATCATCAGCATGCCGGTCTGTTTTTTGTTTTTAATCAAAGAGGTCGGTTTCATCATGGGAATCGTCCTCTTGTTGATCGCTTTTTTTGACCTGATCTTTTTTAACGCATCCAAGGAAGAAGATAAATTCGGCAAAGAAAAATTTAAAGCACTGGCCGTGCTGTGCCTGTCATCAATTTTGCTGTTTGCTCTGAAACGTCTTTGGACAGATCACTGTATTGCCATGGGATTCGGGCAATTTAACAGTGCGATGAATAAAGACAGTATTCTTGCGGCTCTGCATATTTTTTCCAATGAAACCACTCAAAAAGGCTTTGTCCTTTTTATTAAAGAATTTTTATTCGGGCCGGCAGACCGGCTGAATCTGCCGTATCTGTTCTGGTACCTGGCATTGTTTTTTGTTTTTTATAAATTAAGTTCAGGCCGGGAAGACGCTTTTAAAAAAAGGACCATCCGTATATTTATCGGATTAATGATTACCCTGACGGCATATTCAATTTTGCTTTATTTTTTCCAGATCATTGTTTTTAATGTGGGGCAAACCGTTGATTATACTATTGGTTTTTCACGATACATGAATATCATATTTGCTCCGATCCTTTTCTTTTTTGTCCTATTATATGCAGATAAAACAATATCCCGGATAAAAATTTCGCCAAAGATCCCGGCATTGTTTGTGGCACTCAGTATTATGGTTGTTGTTGCTTCGCGGGTGGAAACCTCACTGCACCGTGAAAAACAGTATGCAAAAGCCGAAGAGATTGCCAAAAAAATAGAGGCGACCCTGGACACCGGAAAAATATCCCGCATTGGTGTTGTTCCCGGGACGGATAAATATTATTTATGGATCCGGTTTTTGTATCATTTGTTACCGAACCAGGTAAACCACGGCAGGTTCCCGGCTGGTGATCAACAGATATTTTTGAAAAATATCAAACAATATGACTACCTGCTGTTCTATCATCCGGTCCGGCGAATATTGGAATGGGCATACCCCTTAATGGACAGTCCTTTTGAGCAGCTCGGATTCTACAGGGTTGAACAACTGGCTCAGAAGGCAGACCCGGATGGAAAAGATAACTACGGCAGCAAAAATGCGGAACAACCCGTTCAATTAATAAAATTGTTTGAACTATAAGTGAAGTAAATGAAACCTGTTATTATTATCCCGGCATATCGACCCCTTAAAGAAACGCTTTCAAGTATCATTACCCGGATTGCCTGTTTTGATGTGGAAAAGATTATTGTTGTGGATGACGGCAGCGGACCGGAATACCAGTCCGTATTTGACCATGTCGGCACTCTTGATAAAACTCTTGTTCTTTACCATAAAACCAATATGGGAAAAGGTGCTGCCCTGAGGACCGGGTTCGGGCATGTGCTGGATTTTAGAATAAATTGTTCAGGTGTGATTACTGTGGATGCAGACGGCCAGCATCTGCCCGAAGATGTCGAAAAGATGATCCGGGCTGCAGGAGATCATCCGGATTCACTGGTTTTAGGGGTTCGAAGTTTCAAAGGAAAAATTCCGCTGCGAAGTTTTCTTGGCAACAAAATCACTTATTTAATGTTCCGGGGAATTGCAGGGCAGAAGGTATCAGATACCCAGACAGGACTGCGGGCCATCCCCGGCTGTTATCTGGAAAAAATGCTTTCGTTTTCATCAGACCGGTATGCGTATGAGCTTGAGATGCTGCTGACCATGGTTGATCAGGGTATTCCCATTAAAGAAGTTCAGATCACCACGGTTTATGAAGATAATAATGCCACCTCAAGCTTTAAACCGATATCTGATTCCTTTGTTGTATATAAAATGTTAATCCTCTGGTGGTTTGCATTTAAATTTAAACAGATGCTGAAATATTCTCTTTCCAGCATCCTTTCCACCATAGCGGATTTCAGCACCTATATCCTTTTGATTGATTTTTCCATCGGCTTTGTCACCGCTTCCATCGTGGCACGGGTTTTTTCCGTGATCATTCATTTTTCCGCCAATAAATATTTTACGTTTCAATACAGGGATGCCCCCCGTTTCAGTGAAATCGTCAAGTATCTGATGGTGGTTGGATTTAATCTGTCCTTTTCCATTCTGCTGATTTTCCTTTTTATCCGCTATTTTTCCGCTGGAGAAGTGACTGCAAAAGTGGCAGCCCAGATGATTCTGTTTTTAGCAACATACGTGCTTTTAAACGGGTTTGTCTTTTTAAGGGAAAGGCAACCCAAAAAGCTGAGATCAGGCAAGCGATGATAAAGGCAATATCCGATCCGGGAAAAACCGTCCCGGATCTTTAGGAATCAGTATACCAGCGGGTCAGGCCTGCCCCGGTCCTGTTTGACCTGGTGGAGACGGTATATCCGGATAATGTTTCTGCCCATGGTATCAAGGGTATGGTGTTTTAAAACATGCTTTTTTGCCGCTTCAACCCGCTTCAGGGTCTGTGTCTGATCGCCAAGGGTTTTCAGGATTTTGTCAGCAAGATCTTTGGGGTTTTCAGGATCAGACAAAAGGCCGGTTTTTTCATGTTCAATGATATCCATGATGCCGCCGGTTTTAGATCCCACCACCGGGCATTCCGCAGCCATTGCTTCCAGAAGGGCCTGGGGCACCCCTTCAAAGGGGACGCCTCTAATGTTTCTGGACGGCAGGACACTGCAGTCCATGGCCCGGTAAAACGGCCAGACATCTGTCTTGAACCCTGTAAAATGGACATAAGCCTCAATACCAAGGGCTTTTGCTTGTTTTTTTAAAGAGTCCAGATAGGCGCCCTCCCCGCCCCCAACAATAACCACATGGGTGTGGGCAAGTCTGGGCAGAATTATTTTATATGCTTCAAGAAGGGAAGAAACATCCTTGTCTTTTGATACCCGGCCCACAAAACCGATAAAATGCGTTCCAGGTTCCAGGTTGAATCCCTCTGCCAGGGACTGTCTGGCCTGATCTTTATCTAAAAGGGTTTCCGGTACCCGGATGCCGCTGGGCATGGAAAAGATCTGCATGTCTTTAAGCTTGAACGTTTTTTTCAAATGCGTTGTTGTGTAGTCTGCCGTGGTAAAAATATAGTGGCACCATTTTTTATACAGCATCCTGTTGTACCAGGAGCTTCTCACATGGGCACTGATATGCCGGGACAGGATTCTTAAGGGGACACCCGCCTTTTTTGCAGCGGGCAGGGCGATCTTGGTGTCTTTATTGCCGTGGGTATTCACAATATCAGGGTGTTCATTGGAAAAGATCTGTTTTAAAAACCGGTAATCCTTCAGGGTTCCCAGGCGCTTGAATTCCATTGGATATACTTTGAATCCATGGTCTTTTGCGTTGATAAACAAAGGGGTGTCCTTCGGGGCCACAATGATCACGGTATGACCGTTTTCTTTCATCCAGACCGAT
>JBNKNP010000364.1:0-3083 GCA_050293905.1 Desulfobacteraceae bacterium
CCTGCTGAATTTTTGCCTCTTCGCAAACCAGCATCGGCAGGTTATCATCATATTGTTTTACGATTTCTATCAACTTAAAATCATATTGTTTTTTAAGATTATATTCGGTTAATGCCAGATCAATAGCTTTATCCATCAGCCGATCAGGATAATGAGAAGATATTTTAGGTTCGGACTTTCGTGCAAAGCTGAGCATCCCATTGACAATATCGGACGCACGTATTCCTGATTCATGAATGGCATTTATCATTTTAAAAATGCCCCTTTCTTTCATAAACTCCCTGATATGCGTCAGGGAGATGCCGATTTTCTCAGCCGCAAGAATATTTGCCGGCATATCCATATTTTCCAGCCTTGATTTGATGACATCAGCATTCTGAACCATGACTGCCAGCAGATTGGTTATCTCATGGGATATCCCTGCGGAAAGGCCACCCAGGGTCAGCATTTTTCCGGACTGTACCACCATCTCTTCCATTCGAACCTGCCTGGTGACGTCATCAATTCTGATAACCGCACCTTCCCCTTCTTTGGCAGCCAGAGGATATACTGTAATATCTTCATAAAACATCTGATTATCTTTTTTCCATGCCCGGCGCGTATCTGAATATTCTTTTCGTTTTTCAATCGCCTGGTTGATCATCTCCATCACATTCGACATCCGCGGAAAAACACTCTCAAAAGGCTGCCCTTGGGCCGACTGCCTGGAAATCCCCGTGATCTGCCGGGCTTTTTCATTCCATTGCGTAATTTTCCCATTTTTGTCCACACCGATCAGAATCGATGGTATTGAATCAATGATACCGGCCAAATAACTTTTTTTAAGATCATCCATTTAAGACAATGCCCTGAGCGATAAATAAACAAGGATCATAGTATTGCAGAAAAAAGAAGTCGTCCTTCCCCATAAACTGGTACTTTTTTCTTAGAAAAAACTTTGCTATATTAATGAGGATATGAATGGAACACAAAAAAATACCGGGCAGGCAGCAAAGGAACGGATTCTGATTGTTGATGACGAGCCGCAGAACATTGCCATCCTGGTCAAACTGCTGCGCGACAAGGGGTACGACGTCCGGGCAAGCCGTGATGCCCATCATGCTTTGCAGACCCTGGAAATCACCAGCGTCGATCTGATTCTACTGGATATCCGGATGCCGAAAATGTCGGGATTCGAATTTTGCGGCATGCTGAAACGTTCACCGCAAACGGCCGGGATCCCGGTGATCTTTTTAACTGCCTCAGGCGAGGTGACGGAGAAGGTTCAGGGGCTGGAACTGGGAGCAGTGGATTATATCACAAAGCCCTTCAACCTGGATGAGGTGCTGGCCCGGGTGGCGCGGCAACTCAAGTTGAAAGCGGAATATCAAACCTGGGCGGGCGGGAACGGCCCCTCCTCCCGGCCGGGAAAACCCAAAGGGTATGGCGAGTATCGCAAATCCGGCCTGACCCAGGAACGGCGCAGGGACATCTGTGACCGACTCAAAACCTATTTCAAGAAAGAGACACCCTATCTTGACGAGGAATTGAGCCTTGAAATCATTGCTCAAAAACTGGGTATATCCCGGCACAATCTGAGCGAGGCGGTAAATGTTGAACTGAACCAGTCGATCGCCGACCTGATCAACCGCTTCCGGATTGATTATTTCTGCACCCTCCTGCAACAGCAACCCAACGCTTCGATCCTTGATCTGGCCCTGCAATCGGGCTACAATTCAAAATCAGCCTTTAACCGCTGGTTCAAAACCATTAAAAAAACCACACCGAAAAAGTTCCGCCAAAACCTCCAGAAGTAGAGGTGTTTCAACCCGATCTCCGCCGGGTGTCAGCACTCTTTTTTATCCAGGTATCGGGCTATCTCATCATAGGCAAAATCCGCAGCAAGTTTCTGGAAGAAATGTCCCAGTTGCGGAGCAGCCCGGCAAATTTCCTCAATTCCCTGCTCAATCCCTGCGACATCGCTCTGCCGGACCGCTTCATCAAATCGGGAGAGCAGCGCTTCCGGTAAATCCGCCAATAAAGCAGCGGCCTCAGTTGGATCAAGCCTGTCGGGGCTGTTTCCGTCAGGCGGGTGATGATTCTCTTTGGCATATTGAAAGCAGACCCCGAGGTGTTTTTCCAAGCAGCTGAAAATTTCTTCTTCGGTGCAGGGTTTACGCACAAAGTCATCGCCACCGGCAGCCATGACCATCTGTTTATCTTCCTCGAATGCGAAAGCAGTCAGGCCGACGATAACAGTCTGATCTCCCCCTGGTAATTTCCGAATCTCCCTGATCGTGCTGAGGCCGTCCATCAGTGGCATGCGGATATCCATCCAGATAAGCTGGGGCCGCCATTGCCGCCAGATGTCGAGCGCCTCCCGGCCGTTGGCCGCTTCCCTCACTGCAAAACCGACCGACCGCAGCAGGGTTGCCAAAAGCGTCCGGCTGTCCGGATCATCTTCCGCCACCAAAAGACGACATTCAGGGTCTCCCGGAACACGCCCGATGACCCTGCCCTTTGATCGGGCGGTTTCCGTCTCTTTTGTTTCCACCAGTTCAATCGGGAGATCGAAACTGAAACGACTTCCCCGGCCCGGGCCGCGTTCCACTTCAAGTTTACCCCCCATTAGCTCGACAAATTTATGACTGATGGTCAGCCCAAGACCGGTCCCCTTCACCGAGGACTGCTCACCGCCGGCTTGGTAAAAGGCGTCGAAAATTCTGTTCTGATCCGCCGGTGGGATGCCGATTCCGGTATCGGACACCGTGAAGCGCAGGCGGCATGAACTATCCCCGGTCTCGGGACAGACCTGGAGGATGATCTCTCCTTGATCGGTGAACTTGACCGCATTGCCCAAAAGATTGATCAACACCTGCCGGAGCTTGTTCTTTTCCGCCCGAATATACCTCGGGACATCTTCGTCAATGATAAACTTGAGATGCAGCCCCCTCTGCCGGACGCGCAGCCGGAACATTTCTTCAAGCCCAAGAAGGAATCTGCGCAGGTCAAAATTTTCTGCCTTCAACCCGGTCTTTCCCGCCTCGATTTTCGAAAATTCCAGGACATCGTTGATCAGGGCCATGAGATGATCGCCGCTCCGG
>JBNKNP010000365.1:0-7207 GCA_050293905.1 Desulfobacteraceae bacterium
GCCTTACGATTTCCACGACAGAATCCGGTGCCGCGTATTCCGGGTAAGTGCGGAACAACACCATCGCACGGGAAATTTCGTCCAATTCAGACAGACGGTCTTTTACGGTTTGACTGCTTACCGCCTGGGACCGGGTGCCGGCAAACTGAAGATGATCCGGATCAATCCATTTATCCCGGATATCCGGTCCTACCAGGTTTGAGCAGCGGCATTGATTTTCAGGCTTCACCAGGCCGCAATTCTTCTGCATGAATACCGTGACTTTCTTCCGTGCCCGGGACAGTCTTTTCCGGTGGGTTTGCGTTGAAATTTCCAGGATATCGGCGGCCTCCCGGCCTGACATTTCAAATAATTCCCCAAGAATAAAGGAAATCCGCAATTTGGTTTCAAGGCTTTGGAGCATTCCCTGCATGCATCCGATGCGGACCTCTTCGGTCAGCAGGGTTTTGGATGGTTCCGGAAGCGCTTCATAGTTGAAGGAAGGGTCGGTCCGTTTCATATCCTCTTCCCAGAAGTCAAAGGTAATGTGTATCTGTTTTGCCCGAAATCTTTTCAACGACAGCAGATGGTTGACCGCGATCCGGTATACCCATGTGGAAAAAAGGCTTTCACCTTTAAATTCAGTAAGATGCGTAATGATTTTGATCAGAATTTCCTGTGTTGCATCTTCGGCATCAGCCGCAAACATCAACATGCGAAAGGATAAATCATATATCCGGTTCCGTATATTGGAGATCAATGCTTCAAGATCCTGTCTGTTGCCCTGTCTGGCGCCGTTCACCAGCTTTTCGATACAGTCATCCATTCAAATATGTCTTTCTTGTTTTATGAATCGTTCTATATATTAGACGCTGCGCGTTTTAAAATGTGACAGGGAATATTATTTTTTCAGATAACAGCTGAATGATCTGTTTTCTTTAATATCAGATTGAGCAGGTGCCAGAGAATCCTGGCGGTCGCCCCCCAGATCTGAACATTTTCATAGGGATAGATCAACTGCGTGATATCCGGATCATGAACATGATACTTATTTTTTTTATGCACCTCGATCAAATGGCTCAATGGTATTTTAAACACCCGGGCAACTTCATTTGAATCGCAGTCAAGCCTGTCTTTTATATTCCAGATACCGGTCCATGCTTCAATATCCTTTTTATTCAGGGTTTGAAAATGTCCCAGCGACCCGATAACTTCCACATTCCCGGCATCAATCCCCACCTCTTCTCCCATTTCTCTTAATGCTGCCTGTTTACTGGATGGATCTGTTTTTTCGCGATGTCCGCCCGGAAAGGCCATCTGGTTTGCCCAGGCATATCCGTTTCCCGGTGCTTTCTGGATAAAAAGCAGCTTGATCTGCTGTTCAAAAAAGAACAATGCCATCACAGATGTGGAATCATAGATCCCGGGCATTGGCGGGTCCGGATGAATCCCTTCTTTGATGGCGGTTCGAATTGTATTAAAATCTGGCTGCCTGGTCATTTTCATATCGCCGGTGTTTTATGCCCCCCAAATTTTCGCGCGTATATTTTATCGTATCTTTATCTTGTAAAATATTTACAGCGGATAATCAATTATTCTTCAAAACAAATCTTATTTAAAATCAGGCCCGATGCCGGGGCAATCTGCCTTAGGGGGCGGCAGTCCCTGCCGGAAAGCGATTGTCTGATATCTTCCAGGCAGATCTGTTTTCTGCCAAGCCTTAAGAGCTGACCCATGATCAAACGGATCTGATAACGTAAAAATCCTTTTGACCGGATCCGGTATGCATAGCTTTTTTCCGGGAAAAAACTGGCTGAAAACTGTGTGTTTTCTTTAATTTCACTGACAATGATATCCCGTTTCATTAGTGTATCCGGTCCGGGTTTTGTGCAGTATCTGGTAAAATGATGCCGGCCTTCAAAAAGCCGGGCACCCTGTTTCATCAGATCAATATCAAGATCTTCGGAAAAACAGGCCATCAGAGCTGCGCTGAACGGATGATGGGGTTGATTGAAGGCAAAAAGGTAGAGATATTCCTTTATTCTCGGAGTGTTGATGATGTTAAAGGTATGATCTTTCGGTTCCACTGCCAGGACACGGATATCCTTGGGCAGGTTCAGGTTCAGCTCTTTTTTAAACGGCTCTGTTTCCAGGGGCGTATCAACAAAGAGCATAAATGCGGAATGATGGGCTGAAACCTTGCTGTCGGTCCGGCTGGCGCCGAGAATTTTAAATTTTTCGCCTTTCATGACAAACCCGAGCGTTTTTTCGATCATACCCTCAATGGTCTTCTGGCCGGGCTGCTTTTGCCAGCCGTGATAACGGAATCCCAGATATTGAATATGAACCAGGTAGGAAAGCTTTTTCATGACAGAACGTCTCCCGGGCATTACCAGTCAATGGGAAAATAATCCTTTAAAAATTTTCCGCACCAGTGCCGGCCCGTTAAAATGCCGTGAAAAAACGGATCGCAGATCCGGGCGGCACCATCCACAATATCCAGGGGCGGCTGGAAATCATGGGTCTCCTGTTTTTTTCCGGCAAGGACGGCCGGATCTTCATCCGTAACCCAGCCGGTGTCCACGGCGTTCATGTATATGCCGAATTTTTCCAGATCTTCGGCTGCCGTATGGGTCATCATATTCAAGGCAGCCTTGGCCATATTGGTATGGGGATGGCGGCTGCCTTTTTTAAACCGTAAAAATTTACCTTCCATGGCAGAGACATTCACAATATGCTTTTGCCCGGTATACTCCTTTTTCATCAGATCAACCAGCCGGTTGTTCAGAACAAAGGGCGCCACGGCATTGACCAGTTGGATTTCCAGCATTTCCGATGTCTGGATCTCCCCGAGTTTCAAACGCCATGAATTGGTCTTTCTCAAATCCATCTGCTGGAGATCCGCATCCAGCTTTCCTGCCGGAAAAACATCCGGCACATTAAGGGAATGGTCGTATGAATACGGCACCTGGGACAACTGGGCAGACATGCGAAGCCCCACGCCCGGGGCCGACCCGTTCCATGACACCGGCAATGCTTTTTCTTCTCCCACATTCTCCGTGTGTCCGTATGACAATTGTGACAGGCAGGTCTGGTATTGTTCCAATAAGGTCTGTGCTTTCCTGGGCAGTTCGTGAACCGCTTTGTTTTCATTGTCCATGAGATGGGCATAAAACCCGGGCGGCCGGCGGACGGTCTGGGCTGCATTATTGATCAGAATATCCAGACGGTGATATTCCCGGCTGATATAGTCGCAGAACAATTCCACGCTGGGCGTATGACGCAGGTCCAGTCCGTATATTTTTAGCCGGTGCCCCCATGTTTTAAAATCCGTTTCCTTTGAAAAGCGCAATGCTGAATCCTTGGGAAACCGGGTCGTGGCAATAACCGTTGCCCCGGCCCTTAACATCATCAGGCTGGCCTGGTATCCGATCTTGAGCCGCGATCCTGTGATCAGGGCGACCTGACCCTTGAGCGAGGCAGTCTGAAACCGCTTTTGATAATTAAACTCAGCACAGTCCGGACACATGGTATCATAAAAATGATGGACTTTTTTAAATTCAGCCTTGCACACATAGCAGTTCCGCGGTGTTTCAAGGGTTTCACGGAATGAGGGATCAGGGGTTTCTGTGCTGTGGTGCTCAATTTTCAGGGGGGCTGTGAAGACAGAGGCCTGGCGGGCCTGGCGGATCCCGGTGGCTGCCCTCAGCCGTTTTTCCTTTTCCCTGATGGCTTTTCGTTTCAGCTCCCGCTTATCTTTATTCCTTTTTTTAATCTCTTTTCGGTCCGGACGGGAGATTTTTCCTGCCGCAGAAATCAGGGCAATGCGGTCCGGTTCTGATAATTGTGCCAGAAGTTCGGAATGCGCTGCTATCTTTTCCAGAACAGGGATGCACTCAAGAAGTTGGTTGAGAATGGTTTCAGGGGTTTCTTTTTTCACGTTATTTACATCCTGCTGCCGGCCAGGATGATTGTTCTGCCTCATTTTCCTTCCTGTCCTTGGTTAAAAACAAATAAATCGTTCTTATACTGAAGGGGTCTGATTGAAAAATCAATGGGTTTATCATTTTATTTCAATTCTTTTACATTATTGACTTTTCAGGGTGATTTTTTTAAAACCGGTGTAATACAGGTAAGCATAAATGGGAGGAAATAAAAAATGGAACAAAAGTTTATCCTGACTGCTTTTGGAAAAAACCGGCCCGGTATTGTGGCGGGAATTGCCCGGATTGTCTATGAAAACGGATGCAATCTGGAAGACTCCAACATGGGCCGGCTGGCAGACGAGTTTACCCTGATCCTGCTCCTGTCAGGTCAGAACGATAACAATCTCCAGGAAAAACTGTCAAAAGACTGCAAGCATCTTGAAAGAGAAAAAGATGTTTTTGTCTTCCTGCGGCCGCTGGATTACCATGTTCCGGATACCACTGGAATGAACGATTTTCACACCATCACGGTGGAAGGAATTGATCATACCGGTATTGTATATAAAGTCAGCCGCCTGCTGGCTGAAAAAGACATTAATATTGAAACCCTTAAATCCAGGAAAAAATTTTCACCCAACAGTGGAACCGCCATTTTTTCCATGGAAATCCAGGCGGATATCCCTGATACGATTTCAATACTGACGCTGGACAAAGAGCTGGACAGCCTGGCCAATGAATTGAACGTGGACATTCACCTGGCTTAAGACAGGGCTTTTTGGTAACAGACATCCCGGTGATCTGCCACCAGCTCTACAAGATCTTTATCCAGCTTTCCTTTTTTGGCATTTGTCACAAGGTAGGAAACGATGTCTTCAAGCGGGCGCGCCGTCCTGTAAGGCCGTTCCTGCGCCAGGGCCTGAAAAATATCAGCCACGGCAAGAATTCGTGATTCCTGATCCAGCTGCTCCGCCGTTCTTCTGAACGGATAACCGCTGCCGTCCAGCTTTTCATGGTGGTTGGCCGACCAGGTTGCGATGTCTTCCAGCCCGTCAATCCTGTTGATGATGCAATAGGACATATAGGAATGATGCTGCATGCTTGCCAGTTCATCACCGTCCAGCTGACCGGGTTTTGCCAGAATCCGGTCAGGGATCTGAAGTTTGCCGATATCATGGAGGCGGCCTGCGGCTTCGATTTTCAGACAGGTCTTTTGACCCAGGCCGGATGTTTCTGCCATATAAGCAGCAAGTCTGCCTGTTCCCAGGCTGTGCTCGGCCGTAAACGGACTCTTGGCATCCACGATCTGTGCAAAGAGTTCCGAAATGGTTTTAACCTCATGATCGCAAATAAGTGCCTGGCTGTTCTGCTTTTTCTGATCTTCAATAAAATCTTTCAGCAGCAACGGTTCCAGGCGGAACCAGAATACTTCGGTTTTTGATGCAGCTAAAAACAAATCCACCAGTTCCGGTTGAAAAAAAGTTCCCCTGAACGCTTCAACTTTCTGATGAATGGCGTCCCGCTTTGACAACCAGTTGGGGCCGGACATTGCCTGGCCCAGATAATCCACCCGGTCCAGAAGATAGATCAGGTTGGCTTCCTGTTTTACGGTAATATCCATCCCAAGGCTTTCCAGGATCTGCCACTGGGTATGGTGGTATAAAACAGGATCTGAAAATGAGTTCAGCGGTTCAAAGGATCTCATCCGCTCCGCACCAATTTTGCAATGAATATGGGAATTTTTCCAGTTCAGTTCGTCAACCAGATTGCGGTGTTCAAAGGTTGTTGATACCCCACAGTCATGGAGAAGCCCCAGCTGGAACATCCGCTTCTGCCCGGCTTCATCCAGATCCATTTCTTTTGCGCAATGCAATGCCATGCATCCCACCCGTTTGCCATGCATGGTTTCATCAACGCCAACCAAATCAACCGTATCGGACAAGGCGTAGATGAACTGGTCCAGGTTTAAACTCAACACCACCTCCTGTTTTCATCTAAATCTAAAAAGAGTCTTACAATAAACCAGACTCAGCAGCAACACAAGAAATCGATGAAAGGCTTCTAAGGATCTGACCCGAAAAGTGCAGCCGCCACATCGTCAAAACAACTGGCCTCCGGCTCATCGTCGCCCGTCCAGTACAAGCAGTGCATCTGGGCGCCCTTGACCGTTATAATATCCATCACGGACAGCGTTTCAGACTGCATGCCCATTCGAAAGGGGATATTCAAGGCCGGGATAATGGGCACAGAGGGGTCCCCTACCGGTTCAATCCCCTGTTCAGCGTCTCCGGTTATCGAGTCATTTCGAAAGTTGGATCCGAATACATCAAGCGGCGCATAAATATTGACCCATTTCTCAGGGACATTTGATTTGTTCTGCCGATCCTTAAAATAGGCCGGCCAGTATGTGCGGATGATATCAAAGGGACAGCCTATGCTCACAAGGCTTTTTATGGTTTCGATACGGGCACCGGGACGGGAATGGGGAAATAAAAGATCAAGCGATACCACGGACCCGAAGCTGAATGCCACAATATGAACACCAGCGTATGGTTCCTCCTTCTCTGCAATATGCTCCAGTAAGGCTGCGGCCTGACCAAGAACAGCAGGTTTTTTATCGGCAAGCCGCAGATAATTGGCAACACACACGAACTCCGTGGCAATGGTGCTGACCGTCTCTTTAAATCCTTTTTTTCTGAACAATCCCAATGACATCACAATCAGAACCAGAGTTTGTACCAGTGTTATCGGCGTTTCTTTCTCTTTATTTTCTGAACCAGCCTGGGCCTGGCCGGGTGTGCTCACGGATTCAGACCCGGCCTGATCCTTTTTTCCGCTGGTCCTGCCAAAAAAATCCGGAACCTTTTTTGCAATGGTTACAACATAGTTTCCCCCGTCTTTCAATCCCTCAATTGCTGTCGGTCCCTGTTCCAGCGCCTGGATTCCCGCCGTAATAACCACAGCCATATAGATAAGCACCGTCCAGATAATGCCTGAAATAAAGACAAGCTGGAGCTTTTCCTTAAGACTTTTTGACGGTTTTGCCATGGATAATAAAAACTTGGGAAAAACGGCCAGCAGAACCTGCAGCATGATAAGCGCCTTTAAAAAAGGATTCCGTTCCCGAAACCGTTTGCTGATGGTATCGCGGTAATCCAGTTCATAGATATCTGCAAGGGGTTTTGCATCATCATCTCCGGACGTCTGTGCGGTTATTGTCCGCACCGGAGTCTTATAAACCTGCCCATAGGTCTCTTCCGGAGCCCCGACAACCTGAAACCGGGCCTTGGCTGAGGCGGTCTGCC
>JBNKNP010000366.1:0-3244 GCA_050293905.1 Desulfobacteraceae bacterium
ATCTGCCTGGGTGAACGAGGTCATGTCAAGTCCGACAAAAATAACCGAATTTTTATAGACATCCCAGTGCTGACGGCTCATGCGGTGCATGCGCATGTGTCTGGACATCATCATCCCCTGAGGCCCTCCCGGATTTTCCCGGGTAATCGGAGAAAACCATTTGTGCACCTCAAACACCTTGTTGTTATTTTCATCTTCAAGAATCCGCCACCCGGTTTTTTTCTTTTCTATGATGGATTGAAAATCCAGTTTCTGCCCATAGACCATGCCGATTTTTTCTTTCCGGCTGTGGGCCAGGACCACCCCGTTTTTATCTACGATGAAAAGATAAGCAATGTCGGGCAGGGCTGCTGTTTCCGTCAGCAGGTTTTCCATGGCATCCCGGTTCCAGGCCATGTTCATCATACCGGTGTACGTGCCGGCCTCGAACGCCCGGATCAATGCCGTGCTTTTTTCCATCAGCAGCCGGATACTCTGGGCTTTTTGAGTGTTAATCCGGTCAATGGTCATGAACACAAAAATCGGAAACAGGACAATAATGGTACCAATAATAAGCAATGGCGGAATGTTGGTTGTAATGGTTATTTTTTTCATAAACTCCCGGATCATTAAAAGCGAATAGTCAGCCCTGCTCCCCATTTATATTCAGAATGCCATTTTACGATTAAAGAGACCTGTTTATACAACAGAAAGGAAACACCGGCACCGGATTCCCAGCCGTCCTTAGTGTCATACTGGATTTCAGGATTCAATTCAAGCCGGGGGGTCAGTTGTAAGTCTTTTTCCAAAAGGAATCTGGCTTCACCATGGGTATCCACCCAGGACCGGGTGTGAATATTCATTGGCAGTAAATACTGGAATCCCGCTATCCCTTTTGTATCCTCTTCATTGTCATCTTCCCCTTCCATGAATCCTCCTGCAAACACGGAAAAGAAGCGGTTGAGGCTCCGGTCCAGGGTCAGTGATCCTTCCCAGAGGGTTGCATCCACATCCTGCCAGCCGGCTTCCCATTCCAGTTCAACAGTATTCCGGGTATCGGCCAGTTTAAAAAAACCTTCGGTCATGTGGCTCATCACATCTGCTTTTCCCCACACAACCCACGGATCCTTAAACAGGTTGGCACTGACTTTTTTAACGTCTTCGCCCGGTTCATAGTTTTCGTAATGAAACTTGCGGGCCATACCGCTTTTCATGTGGTAGAGCAGATGACAGTGAAAAAACCAGTCCCCGACTTCATTGGCAATGAATTCAATCACCGTGGTGGACATGGGGGCCACATCAACCGTATGTTTCAGCGGAGAATGATCACCCTGGCCGTTAACCACCCTGAAAAAATGGCCGTGAAGATGCATGGGATGATGCATCATGGTCCGGTTGATCATGATAAACCGGACAATTTCTCCTTCCCGGATCAGGATTTCATCGGTTTCCGACAAGGGCTTTTTATTTAAAAACCAGACATAGCGTTCCATATCCCCGTCCAAAGTAAACCGCAGTTCCCTGACAGGTCTGTCTTTTGGCAATGCTGTCGATTTTCCGGACCGCAGCAGGGCATAGGGCGGCCAGGGTCGTTTAACGCTCATGCCGTCCCGGGCCAGATATGTAGATGACGAGACATCCGGTGCCATAAATCCATAGTTGAAGGTAAAGGGCTTTCCCGATTGAACCGGCATCACTGATCCTGAGTCCATGGCAGCGGCCTGATCCATGCCGGACATGTTCTCCATTACCGTATTATTATCCATGGGTACGGCATGTTCCATGGCTGACATATCCATGGCTGCCATGGAACCGGCAGCGCCCATCCCCATCATGCCTGGCTTGTCAAACAGTCCTTTGTCCACCCGGTCATCGGTCATTCCCATGACACCTTCGGGGGTCAGGGAAAAAACCTTTGCCATTGATCCATGCCCCATGGGCGCGTATAAATCAGGTTTCGGGATATCCGGGGCCGGTCTTTTCATCCCGGCGCCGATCCATGTTGATGACCAGCCTGAACCGTCATGGGCTGTGGCTCGCAGCTCATAACTGCCTGAAGCAGGAACCCGGATCAATACATCATAGGTTTCTGCTACCCCGATCAGGAACCGCTTTTGTTTTATGGGCTCAACATTTTGACCGTCAGCAGAGATGATCTGCATGGGGCCCCCGGAAAATTCCAGGAAAAAATAAGTAGTGGCAGATCCGTTGATGATTCTTATGCGCAGGGTTTCGCCCGCCGCTGCCGGTATCACTGTCTCGGGACTCCCGTTGACCAGAAAATAGTCATAGGCCACATCTGCAATATCCATGGGCGGCATGCGCTGAAGTTCCCGCTTAAAGTAAGCGCCCAGATTTCCCCTGGCCGCAGCACCGAAGATACTCTGGCTGCTTCCTTTTTGCACTGAATACCATTCACTGCCGCTTTTTAAGGTTCGCAGAACCGCGTCCGGTGATTCCGTGGTCCAGTCGGATAAGACAAGCACCTGGTCCCGGTCTGCTTTTATCGATGCTGTTTTGGGTGCAATTACGATGCTGCCGTACAGTCCCTGCTGCTCCTGCAGATGGGTATGGGAATGGTACCAGTAGGTGCCGCTCTGCCGGATGGGAAATTCATAGGCATATGTTTGACCGGGCTTGATGGGCGGAAAACTGATATTGGGGACGCCGTCCATATCCGGTGGAACCAGAATACCGTGCCAGTGAATGGACGTATCCGTATCCATTTTATTGTGAACCCGGATCCGGGCAAAATCGCCCTGCGTGAACTTCAAAACCGGTCCCGGAATCATTCCGTTGATGGTCATGCCGTCAGCAGCCCTGCCATGGATGGTGATTGTTTTTTTTTCAATGGTCAGGTCGTATTCAACCATTTTGGACACGGCAGCAGCAGGATAAAGAAAAATAAAAAACACTAAAAAAACAGTGAGCACATGGTTTCCGGGTCCCTTCATTTTATCCTCTCCCTGCGGCTGCTTGCCTGGTACATAAGTATCATCCGTATTCCCTTTCTATCCATTTGTAAATAAAAACAAACATGCACTTTCCGTGCCGCAAGCCTAAAAAGAAATTGGTCCGCACAACCGGGAATGATAACCAACAAAACAAATTTATTTTATTTTTTAAACAAAAAAGGACAAGACCATTATTAAAGAACCTGCTTGAGGAAAAGCTTAGCTCTTTCTTCTTGGGGATTGGTGAAAAAATGCTCAGGCGTACCCACTTCCACTACTTTTCCTTCATCCATGAAAATCACCCGGTCGGC
>JBNKNP010000367.1:0-13786 GCA_050293905.1 Desulfobacteraceae bacterium
CTGGACATCCAGCCGGATGCGGTTACCCTTGTTCCTGAAAAAAGGGAGGAATTAACCACGGAAGGCGGGCTTGACCTGATCACGCATCAGAACCACATCAAAGAAACCGTATCCACATTAAAAAATGCCGGCATTGATGTCTGCATTTTTATTGATCCGGATCTCGAGCAAATCAAAATCGCCCACAAAATTAATGCGGATATGATTGAAATACACACCGGTGCCTTTTGTGATGCTGCAACAAAAATAGAAAAAGACAGGGAATTCTCCCGGATTACAGATGCTGCTAAAATCGGATCAAAATTAAAGCTTGAAGTCAATGCCGGGCATGGTATCTGCTACAATACCATTAAGGCGTTTAAAGGGTTGACCGAAATTACGGAATTTTCAATCGGCCACAGTATTGTATCCCGGGCGGTTCTGACCGGGATGGAACAGGCAGTTCGCGATATGAAACAATTAATTTTAAACCTTTAATCCCCAATTAAAAAATGATATGGTAGTGCACCGGGCAAAAACAGATTTATCGCAACCGACATGACAGATCATAAAAAACTATTGATAATTGACGACGAACCCAGCGTTCGAAGCAGCCTTGCCATTTTCTTCGAAGATGAGGGATATACGGTGTTTAAGGCCAAAACCGGCGAGGAAGGACTGGACCTTTTTTCAAAGGAATCCATTGATGTTGTCCTCACTGATCTCAGGATGCCGGGAATTGATGGATTTGAGGTTATGAAAGCCATCCAGGATCAGAAACCCGATACCCCTGTCCTGGTGGTGTCCGGCGCCAATGAAAAACAAGACATTATCCGCGCCCTTCGAATGGGGGCAAAAGATTACATCACCAAACCGATCAAAGATCTTGAGATGATTAGCCATTCAGTCAACCGGGCCTACGAGATCCACAGGCTCAACCAGGATAATCTCAGATATCGTAAAGCCCTTGTTAAAAGTGAACAGCAGTATAGAAACATTGCCGAAAATATTGCCGAAGGAGTATTTACCGCAGACAAGTCGGGAATGATCAATTATGTAAACCATGCCTTTTGCCGGATCTTGGGATATTCAACACAGGATCTGCTGTCAAAAAGCCTGGATACGATCTCAACCAGCAGCGGTTTTAAAGCCATCCAGGAAAAGGCCCTGACCCCTCAGAAAGGAAAAACCAGCCGATTTGAAATTGAACTGCTTCACCGGACCGGGCAGGAAATACAGGTGGAGCTTGCATGCAATCCGATCTTTTCCGGTTCAAATGAATACCGGGGTTTTATAGCTGTGGTCCGGGATATTACCGAACTGACCACTTTGAGGAAAAAATTTCAAAAATTTCTCACCCGGTCAGACACGTTCAATGGTGACGTCCTGCCGATCTGCGCCAATTGTAAAAACATCAAGCGGACAGAAGAGAACTGGATACCGGTTGAAGATCATTTTTCCACTATTGTTTTCTCCCATGGCATCTGCCCGGAATGCTGCGAGAAACTCTATCCCCAGTTTGATTTTTCCGAGCCTAATCCGGACGATTAAACAAACCGTCATTATCCAGCCATCCGCATTCCCGGGCTGCCCGGGTGACGCCGCATCGGTTATTGGACGGCACGGTTTTAAATTGTTTTTTCAGGCAAGCCGGAGCGTTTTCAACAACCCAGCCCTTTCCTGACCATTCCAGCAGATCCTGGTCATTATAATCATTTCCGACACTGACGACATTCCCCGGATCAATTCCCAGTCTCCGGGACAGGTAAGCTGCGGTTCTGCTCTTTGACACATCTTTGTGAAATATTTCAACCCATGCCGATTGACGGTCCAGAGGAGAGGTCGCATGAATGACACTCAAATCGGAAAATGCTTTTTGGATTTTTGTTGCAAATTCATGCCCCCTGCCGCCCGGTAGAACAGCCAGCACCTCTGTGGCAGGGGTTTGAGGATGATCATTTTGATTTAAGGGCCTGCCGAATTCTTTATACATATTGATCCGGTGATGAAAATCCGGACACTCCTGCCCGAAATCCCGGTATAAAAAGTACTGGGTATCCGGGATGGCCTTATGAATCATATAATTAATTCTGACGGCATCCAGAAAATCAATAATTTTTCCGATCTTTGATCCGGGAATGGATCGTTTATAAATCACTTCACGGGATTTAAACTCCAGAAGACCCGCCCCTGTTGAAAAGATAACAAAATCGATCGGCAAGGTCTTTAAATCTGTGTTCCGGTAAATATTTCCTAATGCTTTTTCAAACGAATAAATTGAGCGGCCAGTGGCAATGGCGGTATATACATGATTCCGGCGTAATTGATCCAGCGTGTCAATATCCCGGGGATGAATGTTTTTATTATCGGTGAGCAGGGTCCCGTCAAAATCGGTAATAAACATTTTCTTTGCCATAAAAAGCCCTTTGTTAAAAAACCATTTGGTTTTGTATCAAACTGTGATACCTCTTTTTTAATCAATGAACAACACCCTTTAACCAACAAACTTTAATAAATGAGCAAAAAAACATCCCGCATATTATCTTTGATTATCCGCCAGGTGACAAACCGCCCCACCTTTGAATCAGTCGGCGTTGAGCGATACAGAAGGCTGCTTGAAAAAAGCGCCCGGGCATTTAAGCCCGACCCGGCCATGACCTTTGAACCCCTGCATATCCAAAACATGGAAGCCGAGTGGATCACCCCGCCGGATCACCGGGAGAACAGAACCATACTCTATGTCCACGGCGGCGGATATATTGCCGGATCAATCAATTCCCACCGGGACCTTGCCTCCCGCATTGCAAAAGCCGCCAGAGCCAGGACCCTGATCTTCAATTACCGGCTGGCACCGGAGCATCCCTTTCCTGCCGGATTGAATGATGCAGAACAGATCTATGACTGGCTGACAATGCAATGTGGCGACACCCACGACATCTGTCTGGCAGGCGATTCTGCCGGCGGCGGAATTGCGCTTGCCCTGCTTGCATCACGCATGTCCGGCCACCGTTCTTTGCCAAAATGTGGGGTTTTCATGTCGCCCTGGATTGATCTGGTATGCGAAAACGCCTCCCATACTGAAAAACGGGAGAATGACTTTATGCTTAACCAGGATATATTGAAAAAAACCGTCCGCCTGTACACGGATAAAGATCCTGCCCATCCCAGGATCTCCCCGATCAACAATTCATTTAAAGGCATTCCGCCGGTGTTGATTCAGGTGGGTGAAAATGAAGTCCTGCTGGACGATGCAAGACTTCTGGCTGAAAAAATCCAACAGGATAGCGGCATTGTTCAACTGGAAGTCTGGAAAGAGATGTTCCATGTCTGGCATTATTTCAGCAAATACCTTTCAGAAGGCAGAGACGCCGTTGTGCGCATCGGTGACTTCATCCGGCAGTATTCTCCTGCCTCCCCTGTTCAACCTCAGATTGAGAGGAACTCTTAAAATGGGAAACACAATAAAAAATATGCGTATCCGCTTTTACGGTGTCCAGGGAAGCGGTTCCACATTTCCGACTGCCGATGAAACAGCAGCGCTCCGGGAAACCGTGGAATATCAGCTGCTCAAAATGGTTTTTGAGGATCTTTCCAAACATATTTCTGACAAAAACGAACTTGACCGGTCATTGACCCAATACCTGGGCGGTCCCATAACAAAAAAAAACCTTCTCAAATACCGGGAGCGCTTCAACATCCGGCTGCCCCGGATCTATGGCGGCTGGACAACCTGCATTCATATTGAAACCAGGGACGGGCATGATATCGTGTTTGACTGCGGCAGCGGATTCCGCAATTGTGCCAAGGACCTTCAGGCCAAATGGGATAATCAGAAACAACGGCATCTGCATATATTCGGCAGTCATTCACACTATGACCACACCGAGGGATTTGACCAGGCCATGGTCTGTTTTGATCCGCGCAATTCCATTCATATTTATGGAAATTATCAGTTTCTCTTCGCACTCAACAGCTATCTGGGCATCTTTTCGCGAACTGTTCGCGATGATATGATCGGTGTTCAGACTCCGATTAATTTCAGTATCATGCCGGCCGGCTTCCATGGAAATGAAATCCGTGATTTCAAAGCCCCCGGCACAGAAGATAAAGGAGAAAACATCGGATGCTCACCCTGTGATATCAATCATCCCATTGAAATCGGAGATACCCGCATTACCGCCTTTGAGGTCTGTCATCCAGCCCCCTGTCTGGCATACAAAGTTGAACATGGCGGTAAAACATTCATCTACTGCACAGATCATGAACTGAAACATGCGTCCGACGATCCGGATGAACCGCCTGACCCTGATCTGGATAAAAGTCTTCAGGCCGAATCCCGGCTCATGGCGCATGCCAAAAACGCGGATGCAATGTACCGGGACGGCCAGTATCTTCGATCGGAATATGACGGTTTTGCGGGAATCGGTTCAACAGGTCCGGTTCCCCGGGCCGGGTGGGGGCACAGCTGCCTTGAAGATGTCCAGCAGATGGCTGCTGCGTGCCGTGTGAAACACACCTATATCGGCCACCATGACCCGAACAGGGAATGGTCGGAACGGAACTGGATGGACGAAGCCCTTGCCAGGAGCTGCCGGAAGACCGAAGAAAAAATAGAGCTGGCCCGCGCCGGAACCCGGATTGATTTATAATATATCCGAATCCGGCCTTACATCAGCGAAGCCATCTGTTGAACCAGGCCATGAAATGCCTCTTCAACGCCTGTTCCCAGTTTGGCAGAGCTTTTGATCACCGCCCAGTTTTGTCTGTTCATCTCATCAATGACATCCCGGCCCAGGGACCACTCTTCTTTCAGGTCAACTTTATTGAGAACCACAACAAAGGGAATGTCACCCAGTATTTTTTGGGACCGTTCCCGGATATCCAGCGCCTGTTCATAACTGTCCGGACGAGTGCCGTCAATCACCAGAAAATAACCGTCCGATCCGTTTAAATACGAGGGCGGGATGGTAAAATCATCTTCTTCACCGGCAATATCCCAGAGCATGAGCATGAACTCCCGGTCATCAACGACAATTGTCTTTTTATCAATTTTTACGCCAATGGTGATCAGGTACTTTTCTGAAAAAATTCCCTGGACAAATTGACTGACAAGGCTTGTCTTGCCGACACCGTATCCGCCCAGCATGCATATTTTTTTCTTTATCAAAGCCACATCCTCATTTCAGGACTGCTGCGTATATTATCCTGCGCCTGTTTTATTTTTTCTTTTTCATGGCCTCCAGAAACAGACTTTCCATTGTTCCGGCAGAAGATTTTTTTGAACCGCCGCTGAACTGTTTCCAGTCATCTGTCTCTTTTTGATCAGGCGATGTCAGGGTCAGGCGCCGGTTCTCTTCATCAACGCTTTGAATCATCACATCCACTGTATCGCCGGGCTTTAATTTGTCAAAATCCGCCCGGTTCGTGGCACTGCTGATATTTGACGCCGGCATCAGGCCGGTAATACCGGGTTCCAGCGCAATAAACAGACCAAAACTTTCCCTTTTTTCAAGAATTCCCTGGATAACCGAGTTGACTTCATACTTGGCTGTGGCACCTGTCCAGGGATCACCCAGGGCATCCTTTATGCTCAGGGAAATCCGTTTGCTGTCCATATCAATGGACTTCACCACCACCTGTACCCGCTCTCCTTTCTGCACCACATCTTCCGGCCGAAGCACCCGCTTGGTATGACTCATCTCGCTGATATGGACCAGGCCGTCCACACCCGGGGTCAGCTCAACAAAGGCACCGAAATTTGTCAGCCGGACAACTTTTCCGGAGACCTGGTCACCGGGATGGAATAAGCTGTCCATGCTTTCCCAGGGACTGTCCGTGGTCTGCTTTGCCGACAGGGAAATTTTATAGGAGCCTTCTTTTTCGCTGCTTTCTATTTTCAATATCTTTACACTGATCCGGTCACCGGGCTGCACCACTTCCGAGGCATTTTCAATCCGGCCCCAGGACAGCTCTGATATATGGACCATTCCTTCCAGCCCCGGTGTCAGCTCAACAAAGGCACCAAAGGACATCAGGCGGGTGACGGTTCCCTGGACGATATCGCCCTGCTGATGATCTTTCAGGAATGCGTTTGCCCGTTCCCTGATTTCTTCGTTAAGCAGCTCTCGTCGGGAAACAACAATGTTTTTCCCCCCTTCTTCAAACCGGGTAATGAGAAAATGAAAACTTTTACCAATATATTCTTCCTGGTTTTCCACATAGATCACATCAAGCTGGCTGGCCGGACAGAATGCCCGTTTACCCATCAGATCAACATGGAGTCCCCCTTTGATGACACCCACGACTTTACCTTCAACCGGTGTACGGTTAAGGGAGGCTTCCTTGAGCATTGTGGCCTTGCCTGCACCTGAAATCGCCTTTGAAAGCACAATTTCACTTTCCGAAATAGACACGACATACAACCGGACCGGATCACCCACCTGAACCGTCAGCTGCCCGTCTTCATCCATGAGTTCAATTTTATCAACCACCCCGTCGCTTTTTGTTCCGGTATCCACATAGACGCTCTGGCTGCCGATGGAAATCACTTTTCCGTCCACCCGGTCCCCCTGGGTCAGCTCCCGGCCGGTTTTATCATCAAAGGAATCGAGCATGTCCTCAAAGCTCATGCCGCCCATTTCATCAAATCCGTTCTCATTATCCCCGTCTGTCATTTTTTTCTCCTGCTGTGTTTTTGGTTCCAAACCCATGTACTATACGTTGTCAAACAAAGTGTAAAGCGAAATTAAAGTTAAAAAGTGTTTTTTTTAGGCTTAAAACACAGTATAGTATAGGTTATACAACATCTCAAAGGAGAAACATCGTTGAATATTCGTGAGTCTAAAACCGCCGCTCCGGCACTGTCACCCAAACGGATAACCGACAAAGCCAATATCCTTGAAAGTGTTTTGAATAAAAGTATCTCCAAGCAAAAAGATCCCTATAAAATGCAGGTTGTCATTGACCGTGTTAAATTTCCCGATGCCGTCATTACCAAAGCCATCCTGCAATTGATGCCCCGTTACAGCATCCAGCCGCGAAAATACCTCACACCGTTAAGGGGCCTTCTTGAAAAAAAAATATCACCGGATGAGACTGAAAAATTTGAAACAGACCTGGATGTTGAAGAAGCGTCTGAATACGATGACGACCGAAGCCTGACACGGATATTTGAGGCGGTTGCCTCGGAAAAAAACCTGATCATTACCATTCTTGGCGTACCTGCAAAACAAAGCCGGAACGGCGCCATTGCAAAATCTTATTTTGACCACGAACTCAGTGCCGGAAAGATGTTAAAGGACGGCGTGATTGATTTCAAGGAAATCAATAAATACCCCATTGTCAATGCTGACGACAAATTGTTTTACATCACCAATGAAATCCAGGGGACTCCTGGTTTCTCCTTTGACGGGAAACTCATGGAGGTAAAAGAAGCACAGCCATATATCATCCATACGGGTGATGGTGTTGAACGGATTGAAGACCTTGATTCAACGGGGAAATCAAGAGGTTTTTATCTGAAAAGCAATAAAACCGGCGTGGTTCTTCAGGAAAAAAATTCAAAAGGAAAAATCATTTCCATTGATATTAAAGATATGATTGAAATTAATAAGCTGGATTATTCAACCGGTAATATAGGCACCCGGTTTACCTGCCCCATCTCCCTGAAGGTGACTGAAATCTGCGGGGGATTCAAGATCCGCGTCAATGGCAGGGTGGACGCCGATTTTGTTGACGGCGGCGAAATCATCACGAATAACGAGGCAGTTATTATTAAGGCCCAGTCCGGCAGTTCGATTCTGGCGTTAAAGGACATCACCGCATCATCGGTCATCCATTCAAAACTGATCTCTGAACGGGGGACGATTATTATTGATAGAGAACTGATGGATTCCCAGCTTTCCGCTCCAAAGATTATTTTTGAAAAAAGCAAAGGCCTGGTTACGAACACCCGGTTTGAATCCCAGGATCTCACACTGAAGGGATGTTATTTTTCATCGGACAACATCATTTATTTCGGGAACTCCCTGTTTGTTGAAGAAATTGAAGCAAGAAAGGCGCTGAGCAGTGCAAGAGCCAAACAACAGGCCCTTGAAAACAATGAAAAAATGGCAGCAGGACAGCTTCAGCTGGAACTTAAACGGCTAGCCCGCCATGCAGCCGAGGATCCCGGACTTGTTGAGGGTGTCAAAGGGCTGATCATGGCCGTCAAAACAAAAGATTATAAAACCATCTACCAGCAGATTGAAGCCATCATACAAAAGGATGAACAAAATGAACGGGACGAAACAAAGGCAGCCCTGAATCTTAAAAATATTTTTGAAACAATGGAAAACGCGCCTGCCGCCATAGAAGTCTGCAAAAAAAAAGAGCAGCGGCTTAAGGATGATATCGCCGCGATAAAACAGCAGATGGCCCGTATGGCATTGACCATTGAAGGGACCCTGCGCAGCGGAGCCTCCATAAAAATTTTCTGCGGTATTCAAGACGACGAGGATCCGGTTGAACCGGACTTTATCCTTGAATCGGACACAACAGACACAAAATATATCATGGCAAAATGCAGCTATTCACCCGGAAAAGGGTTTGAAATGATTCAGTAACCCTTTTTTTACATATCTTCTATCATCAAATGGAGCCGGTTTAATACATTTGCCTCGCTCATGCCCGCATCAAAATCCAGGTAATGAAGACTCATATTGGGATAAATTTCCTTTATCCTTTTTTCCACCCCTTTTGAGATAATATGGTTGGCAATACAGCCAAAGGGCTGAAGGCTGACCACATGGTCGATTTTCTGACGGGAGAACATGGCCACTTCACCCGGCACCAGCCATCCTTCCCCGAATTGATTGGTCATGGTCAATACCCTGGAAGCCTCTTTGGCCACCTCTTGGATATCATCAAAGGGAACCGCATACCTGAATTTTGAAAAAAGAGCATTGAATCTTTTATGGATCCGGCCCAGTCTTTTTTCCAGGTAAAATCCCAGCAGATCTGTTATTTTTCTGTGCCGGATACGGGCCTTGATATTTTCCTTGTAATTGACCAGATCCTGGATAAAATAATCGATAATGGGAGGAATAACCGGTTCTATCCCCTGGTCAATCAGCCAAAGGACAAGGTTCTGGTTTGCAAAATAATTATATTTTGCATAGATCTCACCCACCACCCCCATTTTAGGATATGATTTTTTGTGCACCGGGATCTCATTGAACTCGTCAATGGCCCGGTCCAGAAGCCTGAAAAGGGCTGTATCATTATTGGCAGTAATAAAGGGGGCTGCCTTTTTTATATAATGCCGGCGCAGGTGCTCGGCACCCCCTTTAACTTTTTCCCGGACGGCCACGGCATACACCATTTTGGCCAGGCAGTCGGCAAACATGGTGGTTACAAACAGCAGTTTGATTTTTTTCAGCCAGTTGATCTCAAAGCCGGGCTGATCCACCAGCCCCTGGGATGCGGCAACTGAAATAATGGGGATATCCTCAAACCCGGCCTTGATCATTGCTTTTCTGATCAAGGCAAGATAATTGGACGCCCTGCACTGCCCGCCGGTCTGTGTAATGCCGATGGCAATGCTGTCGCGTCTGTAGCTTCTGGTTTTCAATGCCTTTATAATATCGCCGATCACAATGGTGCCCGGATAACAGATATCATTATTGGCATATTGAAGGCCCAGATCCACGGATTTTCGATCCGGTTCCGGCAGGATCTCAAAATCATACCCGGCATTCTTGAATATCGGCGGCAGAAAAGCAGAATAATCCTGGGCAAAATAAGGGGCCCAGATGACCCGATCCTGATCCTTTTTTAAAAACCGGACATAGGGTTTGCGCATCATCCGGCCATTGTATTTTTTCCCTTTGTTCTGCTTTAAGGTCTCCACCATGGACCGAAGCCTTAACCGCACCGATCCCGGGCTTGAAATCTCGTCCACTTTTATCAGGGTGTGGTTTTTCCCCCCGGTTTTTAAGATCTCCTTGACCTCGTCCACCACGACCGCATCCGGGCCGCACCCGAAAGAATTGACCTGGACCATCTGGATGTTTTCCGGCTTGTCCGCCACCCATCCGGCAGCATGATACAGGCGGTTGGGATAGGACCACTGGGTGACCACGCGTACATTTTCCAGTGTATCAGCATTGGCCGGCACAGCATCCTCTGTAATCAGATCCGCACCCAGATCGGTCAATATATCCGGCAGTTTATGATTGACCAGGCTGTCTGCATGATAGGGCCGGGTTGCCAGGACAATGAGCAGGGACGTGTTTGTTTTCGCCTGTTCAATAATGCGGCCTGCCCTTTCCCGGATCTGTTCTTTAACCGCTTCCCTGGCGGCAAGCGCTGCCTCCACCCCTTTGAAAACAACAGACTTTTTGATTTTAAACTGCTTTAAATAGGCATGACATGCCTTTTTAAGCAGCACAGGATCATCAAAATTAATCACAGGCCGGTCCAAAGGAATGCCAAAGCGCTTTTCAGGATGGACCGCACTTTCAATCACATCGGCATAACTGGATACAATGGGACAGTTATAGGTATTCAAAGCCTTGTCATACTCGCGTTTTTCAAACATGACAACCGGATAAAATATCCGGTCCACCCCTCTTTGTGCCAGATCAAATATATGGCCGTGAACCAGTTTGGCCGGAAAACAGATATTATCCGACATCACGGTTCCCATGCCTTTTTCATTCAGGGTTGTGGTGGACGATGACGACAAAGCCACATTGATGCCGCAATGGGAAAACAGGGTGTGCCAGAAAGGATAGTTCTCATAGAAATGAAGCACCCTGGGAATTCCTATGGTCAGGGCCGGAGGCCTTGAAAAATCCTGTTTCCGGTTAAAGATCAGGTCATGCTTAAAGGCAATAAAATCAAACCCCTTTTCCGCTTCTTTCCCTTTTGCGGAAAAAATTTTCTCACACTTGTTGCCCGAATAAAAAGATCTGCCGTTGGCAAAAACAAACCGGGTCACCTGGCAGGTATTTTCGCACCCCTTGCAGCTCACCCTGCGGGTCTGGTAATTTTCTATCTTTTCAAGGTCTTTAAGCCCGTAAAAGCTTGTCTTCCTCTCCGGATCAGCCCCATGATCCCGAGCAGCAGTCAGGGCCGCACCGAACGCCCCCATGAGCTCGGGCATGGTTGAACATTTCACCGAACACCCGGTCAGCACTTCCAGGGCCCGGATAATGGACGGGTTTTTAAACGTGCCACCCTGGACAACAATGTGATCTCCCATCTCAGACATATCATGGAGTTTCAATACCTTGAACAGACAGTTCTTGATCACGGCATAGGCAAGCCCTGCACTGATGTCTGCAACCTCTGCATTTTCCCTTAGGGACTGCTTTATCTTGGAATTCATAAACACCGTGCACCGGGTCCCCAGGTCGCACGGCATTTTCGCCTGGCAGGCAAGATGAGCAAAATCTTCAATACGGTATTTCAGGGCATCGGCAAAGGTTTCAAGGAAAGAACCGCACCCGGACGAGCAGGCTTCATTGACCTCGATCCGGCTGATAACACCGTCTTCAATAAACATGGCTTTCATATCCTGGCCGCCGATATCCAGGATAAACGTAACATCCGGATCAATATAACTTGCCGCCGCCTTATGGGCAAGGGTCTCCACGATCCCCTCATCCACGTCAAACGCCGCCCGGATCAGATCCTCTCCGTATCCGGTCACGGCTGTTCCGGCAATATTCAGACGGACGTTTGCATCAGCCAGCGCTTGTTTAAATGCATTCAACCCGCTGATCACGGTTTTCACAGGATTGCCGCTGTTGCTGTTGTACCAGGAGAACAAGACCTCCATATTCCGGCCCAGCACCACGATTTTCGTTGTGGTGGACCCTGAATCAATGCCGATAAAGCAGTCCTGACCATTACTATCTGACAATCTGCCGGTCTTAACCGGAACCGGGCCGGATGTTTTCTTCCATGCACTGAAATGATCCGGACTTTTAAACAGCGGAGACATTCGATCCTTTACCGGACCGGATGTTTCCAGCTTTTCGTGTACCCGTTCGAGCAGCTGGGCAGCCGATATCGGGCAGGGATCGTATTTCTCAAACAAAGCCGCTCCTGTGGCCGGTACAAGCTCCGACCGGTCCGGGATCACACAGTCAGCCCTTGAAAAATCAAGCACGGATAAAAAGCGGTTGACCAGTTCCGGCAGAAAAGCAAACACCCCGCCGCACAGCAGGATTTTCGGCCGGATATCCTTGGCCCGTGCCAGAGAATTAATGCACTGAATGGCCACGGCATGGAAAATGGAAGCTGCAATATCTTCATGGGGAATATTCCGGCTGAGCATGTTCTGGACATCGGTTTTGGCAAACACCCCGCACCGGGATGCCACAGGATATATATGATCATACGCTTTTGCAAGATCGTTGAGCTGAAACGCCGTCACCCCCAGCAGAGTGGCCATCTGATCGATAAAACTGCCCGTACCCCCGGCACAGCTTCCGTTCATCCGGATATCCGGGGACTGGCCCGGATCAAAAAAGAGCATTTTTGAATCTTCACCGCCAATGTCCATGGCACACCGGACATCCGGGTGGCGCTGCTTTATCATCCACTGGGTGGCAACCACTTCCTGGACAAAGGGCAGCCCCAGCTTGGCGGATGAATCCAGGGCAGCGGAGCCGGTCAGCCTCAGATCCAGAAGCGCTGTGGGGTCCTGTTCAATGATCTGCTCTAAAAAAGAAATAATGGTCTGGGAAATTCGGGCATGATGGCGCTGATAATCTGAAAATACAGGCCGATCCTGTTGATCCAGAAGGACCATTTTGGCTGTCGTAGAGCCAATATCCAGTCCTGCCTTGTAAATCTCTGCCTGTGTCATTCAGAACCGCCCTGCTTGATGTGATTATGCCTGATGTTTCTTTTTATCAAATTTTTTAAAAAATTCAACCCAAAAGTCGCATGAATCAAAGGTTTGTCTTTAGAAAGCCGCACTTCCGAACACCATGCGTTTCATCCTGTCGATGACGGCAGAATCAGCTTTGAATGGTATTTCAGGCACATTGGGCAAAGGCAGTTCATGGGTGCCGCCAAAAGGCGTATCCTTAAGTTTCATATTGTACGCCATGACCATTAACATCTCCAGGTTGACAACATCTTCTATATTGTATGCCAGCAGGGTTTCCAGAGCCTTTTCATTTCCGCTGCGCTGATAATCATGCCAGAGAAGAACGGCAAAATACCCATCCACCCCGTCCAGCTCCCCGCGATCCAGGCCCAAAGCTTTTTCACAGCGCTTCAGCCCGCCTGAATACCCTAAGCTCTTTAAAACATATCTCAAATCAATATGCGCGTGATTGAGCCTGATCCCGAACCGGCCTTCAATAAAAGGCACATCAAAGGTCTTTCCATTATAAGTGACAATGACATTATAGTTTTGAATATCCTCCGGAAACTGCTCCAGATTGCGCCCCTGGACATAGTACTTTATTTTTTTCCCGTCATACAGGGCAATGGTTGTAATTTCACATCCATAAAAATCCATACCCGTGGTTTCTATATCAATATAGGCAGTTGTTTTTCTGAATTCATTGAACAGCCGCCAGTGTTCCTTTGCAGGCAGAAGCTCTGAAAAATAAGCCGGGTTATTATTTTTAAGCTGTTCAAAAGACGCGCCTGTGTATGCGGCCAGGGTTTCATACCGTTTGGAAGATATTTTATCCGATCCCCCTGCAATATCCCGCCAGTTCAATAAACCACAGTCCCATAACTGCCTTTCAGTGGCAGCCCCGATACCCGGTATATGTTGAAATGAGTTAGTCAGCATTTT
>JBNKNP010000368.1:0-2779 GCA_050293905.1 Desulfobacteraceae bacterium
TCTCCTTTATTGTTTAAAGATGGTAAGACTATTTAGCGATTTTATGCTCTTTTAGTGCCTTTTAATATGCCGCTGGCAAGGGAGATGGATTTTTTACCGTGCTCAACAAGTGAATCCGTCAATTGTCCCATGTCCATTTTCTTTCTTGCGGTTATTGCTTTGAGCAATATGGGAAGATTAACACCGGAAATGACTTCAACCCGGCCCTCTTCCAAAAATGAGTAGCTTAAATTTGACGGGGTTCCGCCAAACATATCGGTTAAGATGATCACACCTGTGTCTGTTCTTACTTTTGAGATTCCGGACTTGATTTTTTTTCTAAGGCGTTCCGGATCTTCTTGGATGTTAATGGAAACAGAGGCAATATTGTCCAGTTGTTTGCCGAATATAAACTCTGCCGTTTCAATCAGGGAACTGCCTAATCCGGCATGGGTGACAACGAGTATTCCGATCATGTTTCTTTCACATCCCGGTCAATATCGCGATGAATCAGACCGGGGCTGAGTCCTTTACTGTTTAAATGTTCAAAAATCCGTCTGGCAATGGCTACGCTTCTATGCCTTCCGCCGGTACAGCCTACTGCGAACGTTAAATAGGCTTTGCGTTCCCGTTTATAGAGCGGAATAAGGTAATCCAGAAGATCAAGGTACTTGTCCAGAAATGCTTTGGTTTCATCGTTTGATAAAACAAAATCCCTGACTGCCTGTGATTCACCATCCTGGTTTTTTAATTCAGGCACAAAATAGGGATTTGCCAAAAACCGCATATCCACCATCAGATCCGCATCGTTGGGTATTCCGTACTTAAACCCAAAAGAAATAATATTGATTTTCGTCAGACTCACCGACTCCCCCCGGCCCAGTATCAGGTCAAGGATTTTGGATTTGAGCTGGTGAACGTTTAAATTTGTTGTGTCGATAATATGCTGGGCTGTCTGTTTGACAGGCTCCAGAATTTGCTTTTCAAGCTTGATATTATCCATCAGGCTTTTGTTTTTTGTTACCGGATGCTGGCGCCGGGTCTGGCTGAACCGTTTCAAAAGGGTGTCCACGTCCGCTTCAAGGAAAATGATTTCAGGGGTGATGCTCAAATCTTCAATAGCGCAGATTCCCGGAGCATAATTTGCTACGAAATTTTTGCTTCTCATGTCCATAACAAAGGCCAGGCCCTTGATGTCCGGATTTTCTTTCAACGGCAGATCAAGAAATTTGGGCAGCAGTTCCATGGGCATATTATCCACGCAATAAAACGAGGCATCTTCAAATGCCTGAATCGTTGTGGTTTTACCGGATCCGGAAAGTCCGGTTATGATATATACCCTTTGCATAACAATTAAAATTCTTCATCCTGTTCCATGATGATTTCGTATATTTCATCCATGGATGATGCGTCCATCAGCTGGGTTTTGAACTGATCCATTTTAAGCATTTTTGAAATCTGGGCCAGGACCTTGAGATGGCCTCCGGTTGAATTTTCAGGGGTCAGTAAAAGAAAAAATATATGGACCGGTTTATTGTCCAGTGAATCATATTCAACACCGTTCCTGCTCAAAGCGAATCCCACAGTGATATCATTCACGCTGTCCAGTTTTCCGTGGGGGATGGCAATGCCGTCGCCGATTCCGGTACTGCCCAGTTGTTCTCTTTCCATCAGGACCGCTGCAATTTGCCGGGCAGAGACATTTGTCTCGTCGGAAGCAGCCCGGGCGAGTTCCTCAATAGCACCACTTTTATTTGTGGCACTCATATCGGCTATAATTGAATTTTTGCTCAGAAGCTGACTGATACGCATGAGATAATTTATCCTCTGGGCTGGATGAGTCCCAGCTTTCCATTATTATGTTTATACAGGACATTGATCTGGCTGGTCCGGGCATTGGTAAACACGAAAAAAGCCTGTTTGCCGGATTCAAGTCCAATCACGGCATCTTCAATGTCCATGGGTTTATTATCCAGGGGTTCTACAATAATTTGCCCGTCTGCAGGATTATCAGAAGAATCGTTTGAATAATCCAAAGGGCTTGTTTCATTTTTTATGCTTTTCTTGTTACCTGACATATGACGTTTGATTTTTTCCTTGTGTCTGGTGATCTGTGCCTTGACTTTGTCCATAAGTGCATCGATGGAAGAATACATGCTTTCAGAATCCTCTTTTACATGGATCTTCAATTTGTCACAGGTCAATGTCAATTCAGCAATATGTCTTATTTTTTCGACAGTCAGTACCATATATGCTTCAGCAGGACTGTCCAGCATTTTATCGAATTTGTCCAGTTTTTTTTGAACATAAGATTTTAAGGCACTAGAGGCGTCAATTTTTTTAAAGGTAACGGTTGTCTGCATAAAAAACCTCTCTAAAGCTGTTTACGTTTGTTGGAAGGCAGAATGTTCAACACTTTTCTGTATTTTGCCACGGTCCTTCTTGCGATCTGAATGTTTGAATCTTGAAGAATGGCTGCGATTTTTTCATCACTGAGCGGATGATCCGGGTCCTCATTTTCGATCAGAAGTCTGATTTTTTCTTTAACGCTGGCAGAGGCCATGGATTCTCCGCCGGTTCGCTCAATGGACGAATTGAAAAAATATTTCAGTTCAAAAAGGCCCTGGGGGGTGTATGCATATTTGTTTGTTGTTACCCGACTGATAGTGGATTCGTGCATTTCAATATCTTCGGCGATGTCTTTTAAAATCAATGGCTTTAAATAGGCAATCCCTTTTTCAAAAAATTCTTTTTGAAATTTAAGAATGCTTTCCATGACAAGGTAGATTGTCTTTTGCCG
>JBNKNP010000369.1:0-7696 GCA_050293905.1 Desulfobacteraceae bacterium
TAAATGTTCACCTGAAATCAGTAGCAACCTCTCCAATGACCGAGTTCAATTTCATTTTTGCCATGGCCAGATTACCATCTTTGCTGATAACCATAACAACATGGATATGGGCTTTTCCGGCTTCCGTGACTGAAAAGTCCGTGTTTTCGTTCAGGCACCGTGCAATGATGTGGGCTTTTGGCGCTTCAACGTGAACGGTCTGTCCACGCCCGACATCCATCAAGTCCGTGGCTTTCTGTGCCTTGAGCAGGACATCGTTGGCAAGTGCTCCAATCTCTTCGATTTTCAAACCTGAATTATTAACCTGGGCAGCCATTTCGCCATTGGGTGTGAATACACCGACTGCCAGAAACCCTTCAACATCTTTTAGTTTTGCGAGATTCTCTTCAATTTGCTGCATCTGAATCGCTCCTTTTTTTAACTGATTTATTTGATTAGAATTATCCGGAAAATTTTCCGGTTCTTCTATGGGTTGTTCCTTATCTTCATCATTCAGCCTTGCGCCTTCAAGCAGGACTGCCATCAAGTTCTTGCGGATATTTTTTTTCACTTTCTGGGGGGGCGGCTGTTTCAGTGAAATTTCAATGTTTTTCAGGGAAAGCATCTTATAAACAGCTTCTTCTCCTTGGACATTTCCAATGAGTGCAGCATACAACTCCCCTTTTTGAAAATAAATCAATCCCTGCCCTTTATTGGATTTGACATTTAATAAACTGGTTTTCTGTTCCATCTGCAGAAGCTGCATGAAATTTGCCAGGGAAAACCCAGCCACCTTGTACTCCTGGGATTTTTTTTCCAGATTTTCCAGAATTGAGTCGGCCAGCTCATCAAAATCAATGGGTTTTTCCAATAATTTCAACGAATTTGTACTTTCAATATATTCCTCGATATCCGGGGTGCTGAACGCAGTCATGACAATTGCGGGCATGGATGGAAATGTTTTGCAGATATAGGCCAGAAGCTCAAACCCGTCTACCTCCGGCATTTTTAAATCTGTTACCACCAGGTCAATATCAGATTGATTTAAAATGTTAATGGCCTGTTTTCCATTTAAAGCTGTCACCACATTAAATCTGTCCCGGTATATTTTCAGACCGGCTTCTATACTTTGAATCAGTCTGCTTTCATCATCTACAATCAATACGGTTTTCATATTAATATGCCAGTTTGATACGGGTTAAATTATAATGTTATTTTAAATACAGCAACGATTGTGCCACTATAAAAACAATTTAAAATTTGGAATTATATCAAATGATTATAGAATTTATTCTGTTCCAAAATATAAATACGACTTGTTTTGGGTGTTTTATTTTAAAACAGTGTATTATTCTGCTACACGTGTATTGATCTTACTTTTTTAACTTTCTGATCAGAGTGGACCGGGAAATGCCCAGTATTTTTGCGGCCCGGGTGTGGTTATGATCCGTTTTTTCCAGGATATGATGAATATGATCGGCTTCAACCTGGGCAAGGGTTGCAGAGTTTTCTTCACCCGGCGAGCGGGCGAATGCATTTTTACAATTTCCTCGGTTAAACTCTCCGATGAGAAGGGAGGGATGAATGTGACTATTTTTTTTCAGGATAATGGATCGTTCAATGATATTTTTCAGCTCCCGCACATTCCCCGGCCAATGGTAGTCCTGCAGTTTTTCCACTTCCTGCCGGTCTAGTTCGATGTTGGAATGTTTTGCTGTTTTCCGGACGAAATAGGCGCAAAGTGCAGGGATATCCTGCTTCCTGTCCCTGAGCGGCGGCAGATGAATTCTTAGCACACTTAATCGGTAATAAAGGTCTTCTCTGAATTTTTTTTCCTGAACAGCCTGTTCCAGGTTGATATTTGTTGCTGCAATGATTCGCGCGTTGATTTTTTGAAAAGACTGGCTGCCGATTCTTTTAAGTTTTTTCTCATCCAGCACGCCCAGGAGTTTCGATTGCAGATGCCGCGGCAGATCACCGATTTCATCAAGGAAGAGCGTGCCGCCTTTGGCCATTTCAAAAATTCCTTTCTGGGTGGACAAGGCCCCTGTAAACGCCCCTTTTTCATGTCCGAACAATTCCGATTCTATCAGATTTTCCGGAAGTGCCGCGCAGTTGATCCCCACAAAGCCGGTGCTTTTTTGTTTCAGCCGGTAATGAATGGATTTTGCCACCACATTTTTACCTGTGCCTGTTTCACCTGTAATTAATACACCGGCATCACTTTCTGCGGATAAATTGATCAGTCTGCTGACTTCCCGGAGCCCGCTGTTTTCACCGATAAGAATTGTCTGCCGGTTATCCTGCTTGTTTTTAAAATTCTGTATCTGTTCAACCTGTTCCAGTTCTTGCGTACGAAAAGCCCGGTCAACCACCATTTCCAGCTCTTCAAGCTCAACCGGTTTTAACAGATAGTCAAAGGCGCCGTGTCGAATCGCGTTAATCGCATTTTCAAAACTGGGATAGGCTGTGATAAAAATAATCTTTGTCTGATCATTTGCAGAAAGGATAGGGCCGCAGAGGTCCACACCCAGTCCGTCCGGCAGTTTCTGGTCCAGAAGGATCACATCAATTTTATCTTCTGAAAAAATATGTTCTCCCCGGGCTTTATCCTGGGCAAACCGCACCTGGATATCCCGGGGTTCAAAAAAGTGTTTTACCGAATCGCAGAACAGCCGGTCATCGTCAATTACCAGGAGTGTTTTTACCGGTGCAGGCCTCATGTCTATCTCTCCGGGATTTCTATGGTTACGGTTGTTCCAAAATTTTCATAGCTTTGGATACTGATCCTGGAATTCATTTTTAAGAGCATTTTTTTTACGATTACCAGTCCCAGGCCGGTCCCCTTTGCCTTGGAAGTAAAAAAAGGTTTGAAAAGATTTTTCTGTGCCGGTTCAGGGATCCCCGTACCATTGTCATCCACCTTGATTTCAATCCAGGGATGTGATCGTTTCACCTGAATCATCAGCATGGGAGATTCAACACCGCTGAGCGCATCCACTGAATTAGTGATCAGGTTCAGCATGACATGATGAAGCGCCCGGTCATCAAATACAGCATATTTTATTTTTTTATCAATAATGGTTTTAATGGTTAGATTTTTTCTGTCAAAATCATTTTTTATCAGAGAAATAAAATTTTCCATAAAAAGATCCAGCCGGTTCATTTTAATTTTAGGGCTTTCAAAAAGGCTGTAATTTTTCAATGCTTTCAACAGGTATTCGATCCTGGACACCTCTTCAAGGGATCTGTCCACAAATTCCGACACGGTCTTTCTATCATAGGAATCCATATTCTTTTTCAACACACCCAGGGCCATTTTAATAGACCCGACCGGATTTCCGATTTCATGGCGGATGCCTGAAAAAATATACCCGAGATTTTCAGCAAGATTGGTTGCCTCGATCACAGCTTCCATCTGTTTTCTCTCGGTGATGTCCGTTAAAAGAACGATGCGATGGCCCGGTTCTTTTTTTACCTTCAGACACTGAAGAATAATTTGCCGGTCATGAATTTCAATGGACGGCCGTTCGGTTTCCATTGCCATTTTATCACCGCAGATATCAATGACAGGTGCAATTTTTTCCCACAGATCTTCTTCCAGGCATTCATGGAAATACGACCCTAAAAGCTTTTCTTTGCTGATTTTTAAAAAATAAAGGGCGGCCTGGTTAAAATAGACCACGCGCTGGTCGATCATTTCCAGGACTCCCTGGGACATGCTTTCAAGAATAATGTTCAAATGGTGATTTTGATTTAGTAATTCTTTTGTCACCTGGCGGGAATGAAGATTCCGGGTCCCTTTAATCTGAACAGACTGTTCCGGCCGGACCGGATTGTCCGCTTCCATAATGACTTCGCGTAAATGGGAAGCCATGATATCAAAGGGGCCTTTTGCAATGCAGGCATCTGCACCCATTTCTTTAAAATCCAGTTCCTTTTCCAGGGCCACCGCTGAAACAATGACAAGAAAGCATTGTCTTAACTGGGGCAGATCCCGGAAAATCCTGCAAAGGTCCTCTCCGCCTATCCGGGGCATGACAAGATCAATAAAAATAATGTCCGGTGTCATTTTTTTTATGGATTTTAAAGCACAAAAAGAATCCGTGGCAGCGCTGACCATATGTCCTTCCCGTTCCAGGAAATTCGTCATTAACTTGACCATGACCGGATTATCATCAACAACGAGAATTTTTTTTTTATTTATGTGCGACATTTATTTAAAAGAAAACACCTGAAAACAGAAAAAAATACTTAATTACAAATTGAGAAAAAGATAAAGAAGTCTAAAAAACCTTTTGAAAAAAGTCAATCACTCATTAAAAGAAAACGCGGCATTTCAAAGCAGATTGAAATGCCGCGGCCGGTTTAAGTGAAAAGCGTATCTGTCCGGTTAAATTCAGACAAGCTCGAACCGGTCAAGATTCATGACCTTGTTCCAGGCAAATGTAAAATCATCATAGAATTTCTCTGTGGCATCCTTGCTTGCATACACTTCTGACAGGGCCCTCAACCTGGAGTTTGATCCAAAGATAAGATCAACCCGGGTGCCGGTCCATTTGAGTTTGCCGGTGGTGCGGTCCCGTCCCTCGAATACGTCTTCATCTTGTGATGCTGCTTTCCATGTTATGTTCAGATCCAGCAGATTTACAAAAAAATCATTGGTCAGTGTCCCGGGCTGACGGGTGAAAACACCGTGTTGGGACAGTCCGAAATTGGTATCCATAACACGCATGCCCCCCAAAAGGACCGTCATCTCGGGAGCGGTCAGCGTGAGCAGCTGGGCACGGTCAATGAGCAATTCCTCTGCCGGTATGCTGTAGCGGGCCTTGAGGTAATTACGGAACCCGTCAGCGGCCGGCTCAAGCGCGGTAAACGACTTTATATCAGTCTGTTCCTGTGAAGCATCTGTCCGCCCGGGCGTGAAAGGAACACGGATATTATGACCGGCATTCTTTGCAGCCTGTTCAACCCCGGCACAACCGCCAAGGACAATCAGGTCGGCAAGCGAAACCATTTTCCTGCCGGACTGGGCGCTGTTGAACTCATTTTGGATTTCCCCAAGGGTGTTCAACACCAATGCAAGCTGCTGCGGCTCATTCACTTCCCACTCGTTCTGCGGTGCAAGGCGAATGCGCGCACCGTTTGCCCCGCCACGCTTGTCCGAGCCGCGGAACGTGGAGGCCGATGCCCAGGCTGTTGAGACAAGCTGTGAAACAGACAGTCCGGATGCAAGAATCCTGCTCTTGAGAGCTGCAATATCCTGGTCATTGATCAGCTCATGGGAGACTGCAGGCACAGGATCCTGCCAGATCAGTTCTTCTGCCGGGACCTCAGGACCGAGATATCGTACGCGGGGTCCCATATCCCGGTGGGTCAGCTTGAACCATGCCCGTGCAAAGGCGTCTGCAAATTCTTCGGGATTTTGCTGGAAGCGCCTGGCAATGGGCTCGTATATCGGGTCAAACCTAAGGGAGAGGTCTGCTGTTGTCATCATGGGGCGGTGCTTTTTGGACGGATCGTGTGCGTCCACCACCATGTCCTCTTCAGCCACATCTTTGGCCAGCCATTGATTCGCGCCGGCCGGACTTTTTACCAGCTCCCACTCATATTTGAACAATATATTCAGATAACCCATGTCCCATTTAACCGGGTTCGGCTTCCATGCGCCTTCAATACCGCTGCCGATGGTGTCGCCTCCCTTGCCGCTGCCAAAGCTGCTGCGCCAGCCAAGGCCCTGTTCCTCAATTCCTGCGGCTTCTGGTTCAGGGCCTACAAGAGCTGCATCGCCGGCGCCGTGACATTTACCAAATGTGTGTCCGCCGGCGACAAGGGCAACGGTCTCTTCGTCATTCATGGCCATGCGCCCGAATGTCTCCCGGACATCGCGGCCCGATGCCACCGGGTCGGGATTGCCGTCCGGACCTTCCGGATTCACATAGATCAGGCCCATCTGAACGGCTGCCAGGGGGTTTTCAAGATCGCGGTCACCGCTGTAGCGACTTTTGGGTTTATCGCTCGTGGCCAGCCATTCTTCTTCAGCACCCCAGTAGACGTCTTCTTCCGGTTCCCAGATGTCCTCCCGGCCGCCGCCGAAACCAAATGTCTTGAATCCCATGGATTCCAAAGCACAGTTGCCGGCCAGGATCATGAGATCCGCCCATGAAATTTTCCTGCCGTATTTCTGCTTGACAGGCCAGAGCAGGCGGCGTGCTTTATCAAGATTCACATTATCGGGCCAGCTGTTCAGGGGAGCGAAACGCTGGCTTCCGGATCCTCCGCCCCCGCGGCCGTCGCCGGTGCGATAGGTGCCTGCGCTGTGCCAGGCCATCCGGATAAACAACGGGCCGTAATGACCGTAATCAGCCGGCCACCAGTCCTGGGAGTCGGTCATAAGCGCATAGAGATCTTTCTTGACAGCTGACAGATCAAGTTTCTTAAATTCCTCAGCATAGTTGAATGACTTGCCCATGGGATTGGACAAAGAGGAATGCTGGTGCAGGATATCAAGCTTCAACTGGTTAGGCCACCAGTCACGGCTGGATGTTCCCCTGCCGGTAGCAGGGATGTGACTCTGCCCTGTTACCGGGCATTTACTGTTTTCATTTGACATGTCAACCTCCTCGTTGTTTTCGTTATAGAAACAAAATATTATGTGATAATAATTATCAATTAAAGGCAAAAAAATATATTACATTTTTTCAGCCCTGCAATTGCCGCATATACCGAAAAAATCCAAGCGATGACTTAAAATTTTAAAATCAGTCTCTGCAGCCACCTCGCTCTTCATTTCATCCAGACTGTCAAGATCCGGATCGACGATTTTTTTACATTGTACACAAATGACATGCGGATGGGGATAAGGCCTGTTTCCGTCGTACCGGTTGCTCCCATCCGGGAATCCTATTTCAAGAACCTCACCAAGAGACTTAATTAATACAATATTTTTGTATACTGTGGCAAGACTCATTGTGGGAAAATCCCTTTTAATCTCATCATGGATCGCTTCGACACTGGGATGCCCTTTGCTTGTCGCCAGAATTTTTACAATGGCCAGACGCTGGGGGGTTATTTTATGATGATTGCCCCTCAGCTTTTCTATAATTGTTTCAAATCTTTTTTCCGGGTCAGGCAAGGCAGACTCCATTCTTTTTAAATGATAATAGTTATTATTTACTATTTATTATTTTTATCGTCAACCCTTTTTATCATTCTTTTAAATCGGGAAGGAGACAGGCCCATATGTTTTTTGAAATACTTGACGAAATTAGTGGGTTCATCAAATCCGGTTTCATAGGCAAGCTCTTTTACTGAAATATCGGATATGGCCAGATGCCTTTTGATTTCAAGCATTAAAAAACTATCAATAAATGCCTTGGCCGTGTTTCCTGTAATGGATTTGGAGATCTCATTTAGATGGTTATACGACATATACATCATTCCGGCATAATCTTTTGCATTTCTTGTTTCAAAAAAATGCGTTTCAACCAGGTTTCTGAATTGACTGAATTTCTTTAGCCATTCCGTATTTTTCTCTTTTGGCATCAGTGTATGTTTTATCCGTTCAGCCTTCAGCAGCAAAAGTTTTAACAATAATCTCAGTATCTCTTCTTTTGCAAATGTGTCGGAAATTATGTATTCTTCATAAATGTCATTCACAATGGTATGAAACACATTACCCGGCGCATCAGCAGGCTGTATCACAGGGGAATGAATA
>JBNKNP010000370.1:0-7724 GCA_050293905.1 Desulfobacteraceae bacterium
TAGAACCCAGAATTAAAGCGCCGGTTCTGAATCTTTAATTTTTACCGGCAATCATGCCTGGTTTTTAAAACAAAAAAAGGTGCTGCCCGTGAACGGGCAGCACCTTTTTATTTATTGGACCTATTTATTTGTTAGACCGGACTGGGGTTATTCTTCTATTTTAGACACCTTGATGGCCAGCTCCTGGAGCTGGGCCGATGCTGCCTTGGAAGGCGCTTCAGTGAGAAGACAGGTGGCTTTCTGGGTTTTTGGAAATGCAATGACATTCCGGATGGAGTCTTCATTGCACAAGAGCATGATCAGCCTGTCCAGCCCGAACGCAATCCCGCCGTGGGGAGGGGCGCCCGAAGCCAGTGCTTCCAGCAGGAACCCGAATTTTTCATTGGCTTCCTCTTCTGCGATGCCCAGAAGTTTTAATACCCGTTCCTGCAGGTCTGTGGAATGGATACGGATGCTGCCGCCGCCGATTTCAATTCCGTTGAGCACCAGGTCGTAGGCCCGTGATTTAACAGATGCAGGATCAGATTCAAGCTTGTCAAGATCCTCTTCCTGGGGTGCGGTAAACGGATGGTGAAGCGCCTGGTAGCGTTTTTCGGTTTCATCATATTCCACCAGCGGGAAATGGGTCACCCAGGTAAATTCATAGGTATCATCACTGATCAGCTCCAGTCGTCTGCCCAGTTCGTTTCTCAACTGGCCCAGGGCTTCGTTGGTAATCCCGGGCTGGTCTGCCACAAAAAAGATGATATCTCCGGGTTCCATATCCAGGGCTGTTTTCAGCGACTGCTTTTCATCATCTGTAAAGAATTTGGCAATGGGTGACTGCCATGAGCTGTCTTCTTTTACCTTGATCCAGGCAAGCCCCTTGGCCTTGTAAACAGCGGCAAAATCCGTGAGTTCATCAATCTGCTTTCTGGAAAAGGTCGCACATCCCTTGGCATTGATGGCTTTGACAAGGCCCCCGTTTTTTACCACACTGGCAAAGACTTTAAAGCCGGTATCTTTTACAATTTCAGAAATGTCGCATAATTCCATGCCGAACCGAAGATCCGGCCGGTCCAGCCCGTATTTTGAAATGGCTTCATCATATGTCATCCGGGGAAAAACCTCGGGAAGCGCCATTCCCAGGACAGATTTAAAAATAGCGCGGATCATGCCCTCGGCAACGGCCATGACCTCTTCCTCATCAACAAAGGACATTTCCATATCGATCTGGGTAAATTCAGGCTGGCGGTCGGCGCGTAAATCCTCATCCCTGAAACACCGGACAATCTGATAATACCGGTCAAATCCTGCGATCATCAATAATTGCTTGAAGAGCTGAGGAGACTGGGGCAGGGCATAAAATTCTCCCTGGTTGACCCGTGAGGGCACCAGGTAATCCCTTGCGCCTTCGGGCGTGCTCTTGGTTAAAAACGGAGTTTCAATATCGATAAAGTCATTGTCATTAAGATAGTTCCTGATGGCCATGGTGGCCTGATGCCTGGCCAGGATATTCTTTTTAAGCTGGGGACGCCTTAGATCAAGGTATCTGTATTTTAAACGGATGGACTCCGAGGCCTCTATTCTGTCTTCAATCTGGAATGCAGGGGTTTTGGCCCTGGAAAAGATGCGGAGTTCATCGACCATGACTTCAATGGCACCGGTATCCATTTTCGGGTTAATCATATCATCCGGCCGGGCAATGACTTTGCCTTTGATGCCAAGGACGTACTCGCTTCTGAGTTCCTGGGCCTTTTGATGGACTGTTTCTGAAAATTCCGGGTTGAAAACCACCTGGGTAATCCCGTGTTTGTCCCTTAGATCAACAAAAACAACACCGCCATGGTCACGGCGATGCTGAACCCAGCCCATGAGAACCACTTCCCGGTCAATATCGGTATCTCTCAATTCACAGCAGTGATGCGTTCTTTTCATATCTAACAATAAATCAGTCACGTAACTTTTCCTCTATATTATTTTTTTAGCGTATCCATCAATTGTGAAACCAATCCTGGTTGTGAATCCGGGGTTTCAACGGCAAAAGAAACCTGTTCTTTGGTATTCATATCTCTTAAAATCACGCTGTTTTGAGCCAGTTCATTTTCTCCCACGATCAGTACATGGGAGGCATTGAGTTTATTGGCACGCTTCATCAGGGCTTTCATGCTTTTCCCTCTGAAATCCATTTCCGTCCGGATACCGGCCTGGTTCAATCGGCTGTACCAGTGATACCCTTTTTCCATGGCCTCATCACCCAGGGCAATGATAAACAGATCGATGGATGTGGTATCCGGTTCGTCCTGCAATTGCTCCATGACTTCGACCAGCCGGTCTAAGCCGATGGCAAATCCCACTGCCGGTGTATCGGGCCCGCCAAGCTCCCGGACAAGGCCGTCATAGCGGCCGCCGCCGGCCACTGCACTCTGGGCGCCCAGGCTGGTGGTCTGGATTTCCCAGGCTGTCCGGGTATAATAATCCAAGCCCCGGACCAGTGATTTATCCACTTTAAACGCCACGCCCTGTTCTTTCAGTGTCGTTTTCACCGTATCAAAATGATCGGAACACTCTTTGCAGAGATAGTCCAGGGTGGCTGGTGCATCTTTTAGGGCTTCCTGGCAGTCTGCAGCTTTACAGTCCAGTATCCGCAACGGATTTTTATTCATCCGGCGGTTGCAGTTTTCACACAATTTATCTTTTCTGGATTCAAGCAGCTTTAACAGTGCTGCCTGGAAAGACGGGCGGCAGTCCGGACATCCCAGGGAATTGATATGCGCTTCAAGACCGGAAAGGCCCAGCTGCCCGAACAGCCGGGTGAGCAAAAAAATCAGCTCACTGTCCATATAGGCGGATGCAACACCGAAAACCTCCACATCAATCTGATAGAATTGGCGGTACCGTCCTTTCTGGGGCCGTTCCCGCCGGAACATGGGGCCGATAAAAAAAAATTTTCTTACCGGATCAACAGCATACATCTTATGCTGAACATAGGACCGGACAACGGAGGCCGTGGCTTCCGGCCGCAGGGTGAGTTTGTCTCCTTTCCGGTCGGCAAAGGTATACATCTCTTTTTCCACAATATCTGTAGCCTCGCCAATACTCCTGGCAAAAAGAGCTGTTTTTTCAATCACCGGAATCCGGATCTCTTCAAAGCCGAAAGACTTAAACAATTCAACAGCCTGCTGTTCCACTTTCTGCCAGAGCGCTGTATTCTCCGGTAATATATCTCTGAACCCTCGTATGGTCTGCATGTGTTATCTTTGCATCTATAATTAATACTTAAATTTTACCCAAACGGTATTAATACTTTAAAATCAGCGTCTTAGTCAATATATATTTCTTGATTCCAAAAATAAACAACAGGCTGCCTCAAGAAAAAAATCTTGAAACCATCTTCATGTACAGTCTCATGAACATCTGCTTCTTAAAACTATCAATTGATTTAGCTCGTCAAAATGTGCTAAATGCTTGGCCATGAATCATTTTGCCGGATGAGTTTAAACATCCGGCAAAGGATATTGGAGGAAAAAAATGAAATTCAGGCCCTGTATTGATCTGCGCCAGGGCAAAGTGGTTCAGATTATCGGCAGCACATTAAAAGATTCAGCCACTGATTTAAAAAAGGATCAGGCGGTCACCAATTTTCAATCTGCGAAATCTTCTGAAGAATTTGCAAGAATGTACAAAAAAGACAACCTGACCGGCGGTCATGTCATCTCCCTGGGACCTGGAAACACGGATGCGGCCTTATCGGCGTTAAAGGCTTATCCCGGCGGCCTGCAGGTTGGCGGGGGGATCACCCCGTCCAATGCCGGACTCTACCTTGATGCCGGTGCCAGCCATATAATTGTCACCTCCTATGTCTTTTCCAAAGGAAAAATTGATCTGGAAAAGCTGAACGCGCTGGTGAAAAGCGTTGGAAAAGAGCGGCTGGTTCTGGATTTGAGCTGCCGGAAACAAGAGGATGCCTTCTGGATCGTCACGGATCGGTGGCAGAAATTCACAGACGTGGCCGTCAACAAAGAGACACTGGCCTGGCTGTCAGCATTTTGCGATGAATTTTTAATCCACGGGGTGGATGTGGAAGGGAAAATGCAGGGCATACAGACAGAACTGGTTGAACTGCTTGGCCGGCACTGCCCTGTCCCTGCCACATATGCAGGGGGGGCAAACCGGCTCTCAGATCTGGATACGGTAAAAAAGCTTGGCCAAAACCGGGTGGATCTGACCATCGGCAGCGCCCTGGATATCTTTGGCGGCGATATTCCTTACCAGGATGTTGTCCAATGGCACAAACAAAACAATTAAGAAATATCGCCTAAAACCAACAAAAAAAAGCGGTCTTATTTCCGTATCTTAACGGAATTGGCATGGGCGCCGAGCCCTTCGGTTTCAGCCAGCCGGATCACATCATCGGCTTCCCGCTTGAAAGCCGCTTCTGAATAATGAATCAGACTGGTCTTTTTGGTAAAATGTTCAACACTTAAGGCGGATGAGAACCTTGCCGTTCCAGCCGTGGGCAGGACATGGTTCGGGCCTGCAATATAATCTCCCATGGGTTCCGGTGTCCAGGAGCCTAAAAAGAGCGCGCCGGCATTCCGGATCCGGTCAATATAATTAAAGGGCTGATCAACAATCAGTTCAAGATGCTCCGGAGCCAGGCGATTGGCAAGGTCAATGCCGGTTTCAATATCCGGCACCACCATGATGGCACCGAACCGGTCCACTGATTCCTGGGCAATGTCTTTCCTGGGCAAGGCCTTAATCTGGCGTTCCAGTGCTGCCAGGGCCTTCTGGGCCAGGCTTTGGGAATCGGTCACAAGAATGGAAGAGGCCATGACATCATGCTCGGCCTGGGAAAGCAGGTCTGCTGCGATAAATTCAGGGTTGGCGTGTTTATCGGCAACAATTAAAATCTCACTGGGTCCTGCAATCATGTCAATGCCCACGCTTCCGGCAACGATTTTTTTAGCCAGGGTGACAAAAATATTTCCCGGACCCACAATCACATCCACCTTAGGCACGGTCTGCGTGCCATAGGCCAGGGCGGCAATGGCCCAGGCAGAACCGGCCTTGAACACAGAAGTGATGCCGACCTTATGGGCTGCGGCCAGGATATAAGGGTTCACCTTTCCGTCTTCCATGGGCGGCGTCATCAGGTATATATGGGGAACGCCTGCTACCTTGGCCGGAATTCCGCCCATGAGAACCGATGAAACCAGAGGGGTTTTCCCGCCCTTGGCACCCGGGGCGTAAACGCCTGCGGCCGAGACCGGCCTGACCAGCTGTCCCACCATAACCCCGTTTCTCGGTGTATCAATCCAGGAATTTTCTTTTTGCTTGGCATGATAATATTCAAGCTGGCCGGCTGAACACTCAAGGGTGCTTAAAAAATCAGCATCCACCTTATCAAGCGCCTCTTCCATTTCGTCCTGGCTCACTGTTAATGAATCAATTGTCACCTTTTTTGAATCAAATTTCTGCGTGTATTCCACCAGGGCCTCATCTCCCCGGGTTTTAACATCTTCAAGGTAGGCTTCAACAGTTTCAAGGTCTTTTTTAGAAAAACCCAGACCCCGTTCAATGGTCTGGCAGACTCTTTTTTCGGCACTTTCCGACGGATATGAATATATTTCCATTTTTTCCCTTACGCTCCTGGTTGAGTTTTAAAATTTTACGCCTTTTTATAACAAAACAAAGCGGTTAAATCCATTAAATAAATGAGGCTGTCCTGATTTCAGCCGGCTGAAGCGGGCTCAGGAAAGGCTTCCGGATTCGGACAGATCAGCCAGGCCGTCAATATCATGAATCAGAATGGTGGCTGCCTGAACCTCAATTAAAGAGGCTGCCATCATTTTTTTAAAAATTCTTGAAATCGTTTCAGGTGTGGTGCCGATAAGGTTGGCCAACTGGGCTTTGGAGATGGGCAGTTTTACCTTTGTTTCGTTATTCTGTTCGTTGGACAGGGTTATAATGTAAGCGGCCAGCCTTGCCGGCACCTCTTTCAGGCTTAAGTTTTCAATCTGAACTGTAAATTCACGCAGCCGCCTGGACAGGTCGGCCAGCATGTTCATTCCAAGACCCGGCGTCTGCGAAATCAGCCGGACAAATTTATCCCGGGGCAGAAAAAGGATATCGGTTTTTTCAAGGGCCATGGAAGAAGCGGGAAAATTTTTTCCTTCAAATGCCGGGACTTCACCAAAAAGATGGCCCGGGCCGTAGATATGAAGAATCTGCTCCTTGCCCTCAACTGAAAGTTTAAATACCTTGATCTTCCCTTTTTCAACCATATAAAACCCGTCACCCTTGTCTCCTTCGTGGAAAATCATCTGACCGGCTTTAAATTTCAGGGTGGAGGAAATCCGGGCGATCTGATCCAGGTGGTCGTCGGAAAGACCTGAAAAAAGAGGAATTGTTTTTAATTTTTGAATGTCGTATACTTCTCCGTAAGGTCCCTTCATCAAAAAAAATTGATCAATCTTCTCAAATACTGAAAAAAAATTCAATAACTTGACCCAGGTCAAGGATTGATCTTCTTTTTTATATTAAGTTCACACCAGGATGTAAAGATCAATTATACAAAGATTTATTGTTCATCAACCAAATATTAAGGAGAATCTACCATGTTTTGTTTTCAATGTGAGGAAACAGCAAAAAATCAGGGATGTACTGTCAAAGGTGTTTGCGGTAAAGACAATGACACCTCCAATCTTCAGGACCTTCTGATCGATAATCTTAAAGGAATCGGCGTGATTGCCAATAGAGCCCAGGCAGCGGGTGAAACCATCTCCCAGGATGTGGGTGTGTTTGTCAACCAGGCCCTGTTTACCACCATTACCAATGCAAATTTCAATGAAGACAGCATTGTAGACTGGATTAAAAAAGCCCAGACCGTTAAAAAAGAACTCTTTGAACAAGTCAAAGATAAAGTGGGTTCCGATCTTCCTGCCTGTGCCACCTGGTATTCCGACGACACGGCTTCCTTTAAAACTGTGGCCGAAAATGTGGGTATCCTGGCCACGGCAAATGAAGATGTCAGATCCCTTCGTGAACTTCTGATTATCGGAATCAAAGGAATTGCCGCCTATGCTGATCACGCAGCAGTTCTGGGGGCGAAAAATGATGATATTTTCAATTTTACCTATGAAGCCCTGGCATCCACCACAAAGGATCTTTCAGTGGATGAAATGGTGGGACTGGTTTTAAAAGCAGGGGAAATGGCCGTCACCACAATGGCGACGCTTGATGGTGCCAATACCGGCGCTTACGGCAACCCTGAACTGTCCGAAGTTAACCTGGGCGTGGGAACCAATCCTGGAATACTCATTTCCGGACACGATCTTAAAGATATGGAAGAGCTTTTAAAACAAACCCAAGGTACTGGGGTTGACGTGTATACCCATGGCGAAATGCTGCCGGCCAATTATTATCCGGCTTTTAAAAAATACGCACACCTCAAGGGGAATTACGGCAGCTCCTGGTGGCATCAGAATGAGGATTTTGAAAGCTTTAACGGCCCGATTCTCATGACCACCAACTGCATCATTCCCATTAAGAGCAGCTGCACATATGCTGACCGCCTGTATACAACCGGCGTTGTATCTTACCCTGGAACCACACATATTGCTGACAGGAAACCCGGCGGTGCAAAGGATTTTTCCAAAATTATTGAACAGGCCAAAACCTGCAGCGCACCTGTTGAAATTGAAACCGGAAAGATTGTGGGCGGATTTGGCCATAACCAG
>JBNKNP010000371.1:0-2228 GCA_050293905.1 Desulfobacteraceae bacterium
GTTTGAGGTGTGGACTATTTGCAGGACAAGCTCAAATTTTTGGGTGGATGGGTGCCCGGACTTTCCCTGCACTTCCACCCTTTTTAAATCATCATCAAACCGGCAAGCAATATTATTAAAATTGCCCAGTCCAATTTCCCTAATTTTCAGGATTTTTTAAATTAGGAATTGGATCCACAATGTGTCTATACTTCCTTGGAAAATTTCATGGGTTCAATGGTTTTGGTAGTCCTGGCCGGTTTTTTTTTATTAATGGTGTTAGTGAGAGAGAGTCCTTCAAACTTACTATTAAATTTGTGTTTTAAGGTCTATTATTGCTAAAAATTAACAGAACATGTATCATAAGATTCAAAATAACTAAAAGAGGTTACGATGCAAACGTCCTTACCATTAAAAAAAATGACCATTAATGAAAAACTCATGATAATGAATCAAATTTGGGAAGACCTTATGCGTAATCCAGATGAGATCCCATCACCGGAGTGGCACAATGAGGTTTTAACCGCTCGTTCCCAACGAGTACAAAATGGCGAAGCAAATTTCAAAGACTTTGATACCGTCAAATCTGAATTACGTTCACAGTTTAAATGAATATTCAGATACTTGATGAAGCTCAAGCTGATTTGCGTGAAGGAGCAGAGTTCTATGAGCGGCAAAATGAAGGATTGGGAACCTATTTTCTTGACACTATTTTTTCAGACATTGAATCTTTAGTCCTCTATTCCGGAATCCATATTAAATTGAATGGTTACTATCGGTTGCTATCAAAAACATTCCCATATGCAGTCTATTATCAAATTGATTCTGAAATTATAAAAATTTATGCTATTTTAGACTGCAGAAAACATCCAGATCGAACAATTGAAGAATTAAAACAACGTCGTACATAACCTCGCTGCAGCAGGAGACCGTAAAAAGAACACCGCTCCTAAACAGCCAGTTCAGAAATTTTATCAAGAATCAGAAGACTCTACAATATGTCTATAATCTCTGACCGAAACCCTTGTCAACAAAGGCGTTGACTACGTTTGTTATTTTGGAGTCTGATTAAAAAATATAGCAGGTCAAACAGAGGTGTTTGAGGTGTGGGCTATTTGCAGGACAAGTTCAAATTTTTGGGTGGATGGGTGCCTGGGCTATCCGGTAATTCAACGTTTTATAAATCATCATCAAACCGGCGAGCAATATTATTAAAATTGCCCAGTCCAATTTCCCTAATTTTCAGGGTTTTTTAAATTAGGAATTGGGTCCACATTGTGTCTGTCATTAGCCAATAAATCCTGTATTGAAGGGGTGTTGACTTCTTTTGTTATCGATTGTTTTTTCCTTTCAAATAAGTTTTAACCTGATATAAATATTGAAAAAGAACTCAAAACATTCACTGCATTAACAGTTTCTCTGGTGATTATCTTCCTGATATTTACTGCCGGTGCATCATGCCGCCTTTCCGGGGCGGCGGTGGTCCTGTTGGTGCTTCATCCTCGGAAATAAAGCCGTCATTATTTTTATCAAACTGGGAAAAATGCTGGGGAGGGCCATTAAATTCGGATCTGGATACCCTGCCGTCTTTGTTTTTATCCAGATGATTGATAAATCCTCTTTGACCGCCAGGGCCTTGCTGTCCCTGCTGGGGCATCATTTGCTGCTGCATGGTCCGGGTCTGCGTCACCGGGCTTGGAGTGCTGTTTTTTCCTGCTGCTTTGATTGTAAACGGATAGGCAGTTTTATCTGTTTTTGGGGGGGCTGTTCTTTCTGAGACTGATCCGCCCCGGACCAGGCGGACATAATTAAATATCCTGACCCAGTCTCCCTGGGGGCCTCTTGACGTACTGCCCTGTCCTGATTTCGGGTCGCTTCGCTGGGCACCGGCACCATGAACATCCATGTTGGTGTTATGCATTCTGCCCATGCCCCGGCCAAAAGAGATGTAGGCTGCCTGGCTGCCGGGATTGTGACCGTCTATGTGTGGGGTGGATGTCCAGAAATAGGGATAATCTTTTTGTCCGGTTTCATTGGTAATGGATGAGATATCAAATATCGGGTCAATGGCAGCGGAACCTGTGGTATCCGGGGAGCGGGTATAATCAACAATATATTGAAGTTCCTTGGCATCTGGCAGGCGCCAGTCATTATACCCGGCAGCGTTGGAGTTTCTGGCATAATCCAGGGCATCTTTCCAGTTCATGCCTTGTCCGCTGTCGGTTTTCATCCACATCAGGCCGGTGGCT
>JBNKNP010000372.1:0-4606 GCA_050293905.1 Desulfobacteraceae bacterium
CCTTTCTCGTTCGACTTGCATGTGTTAAGCACGCCGCCAGCGTTCATTCTGAGCCAGGATCAAACTCTCCAGTTATAATCCTTTTGTACTTCAAACTCTTTTTGGTCTTGTTTTAGACCCGCTTTAAAATTTCTCACTGACCAATTTTCAAAGATCAAAACAACTGCTATGAGCACCTTTCAGTGCTTGACAAAAACCTGAGTAATATACACGTGGCTTAGATTTTTGTCAATTCATTTTTGCACTTAAATCAAAATAATTTTGTGATACTTTTTCTTCCCTGCCCTGAGAAGGATTTCACTTCCTTCAAGTTCTTTCATGCCGATAATTTGATCAAAGGCCGTGACACGATTTCCATCAATATAAGCCCCGCCCTGCTTGATCAAACGCCTGGCATCGGACTTGGATCTGCAAAGACCGGTTTTGGTAAAGATGTCTGCAGCGATCATCTTTTCTACAACCTGTTCTTTTGGAAATTCAGATGAGGGCACGGATTGATCCTTTGCATCATCGCCTGTTTTTCTTGGAATACTGCTGCTTTGCAAAAGGTCCGATGGGATTTCCAAGGCGCCGAACATGGAAACAGCGGCCTGCAAAGCCTTATCTGCCTCCTCTTTGCCATGACATATGCAGGTTGCTTCGTAAGCCAGAATAGCCTTGGCCTTATTAAGGTCAGCCCCTTCAAGGTTATTTACCTTATTGATTTCTTTCATGGGCAGAAAGGTAAACAACGCCAGAAATCTTGCAACGTCTGCATCATCACAATTTACCCAGAACTGATAATACTCATAGGGTGAGAATCGTTCCGCAGAAAGCCAGACAGCTCCTTTATGGGTCTTGCCCATTTTAATGCCGGAGGCGGTTGTGATCAGGGGGAATGTTATCCCGAAGGCTTGTTTTCCCAATGTCCTGCGAACCAGATCAATTCCGGCAACAATGTTGCCCCATTGGTCTGATCCGCCCATCTGGATCAGGCAGTCATGATTTTTTGCAAGCTGCATAAAATCATAGGCCTGCAGCAGCATATAATTAAACTCAATAAAAGTGAGCCCATCCTCGGAATCCATCCGGGCTTTATAACTTTCAGCTTTCACCATGCGGTTTACGGAAAAATGCCGCCCGATATCCCTTAGAAAAGGGATATATTCCAAAGTGGTCAGCCAGTCTGCATTATCTAAAAGAAGAGCGGTTTGATCGGAAAAATCAAGAAATCTGGACAATTGAGACTGGATTCCCAATTTATTTTCATTAATCTGATCCTGGGTGATAATTTTGCGAAGTTCTGTTTTTCCTGAAGGATCCCCGATCAATCCGGTACCGCCGCCGACAAGGGCAATGGGTCGATGCCCGTGCCGTTGCATATGGGCCAGTGCCATAATACAGACCAGGCTTCCCACGTGCAGGCTCGAAGCGGTCGGATCAAATCCTATATAGCAGGTCGCCCTGTTATTATTTAGATACTCTTCCAGTTCATCCGTATGGGTAAGATCTTCGATAAACCCGCGTTCCTTCAGTATAGACAAAACACTCATACAACGACACACCTTTTATTTTTTTGTATATTCAACCGCACGGGTTTCACGGATAACCACCACCTTGACCTGGCCTGGAAATGTCAAATTTTCCTCGATCTGACGGGCAATATCCCTGGACAGCAGGATAGCACTGTCATCGGTAATTTTTTCACTTTCCGTAATAACGCGGATTTCTCTTCCTGCCTGGATCGCATATGTATTAACCACACCGTCAAATGAATTGGCAATATTTTCCAGATCTTCAAGCCGTTTGATATAGTTTTCAAGGCTTTCTTTTCTGGCTCCCGGTCTTGCACCGGACAGCGCATCAGCAGACTGAACAATAAAATCATAGACTGATTCAGGCATCTGATCCTCATGGTGGGATGCAATGGCATTGACCACACTGTCGATTTCACCGTATTTTTTAGCCAGTTTAGCACCAATAATGGCATGGGCGCCATCCACCTCGTAATCCACTGCCTTGCCAATGTCATGCAGCAGTCCCATCCGTTTGGCAAGTTTGATATCCAATCCCAGTTCAGCAGCTATGGTTCCGGACAGAAAAGCCACTTCAACAGAGTGCTGAAGAACATTTTGTGCATAACTGGTCCTGAACTTTAATTTACCCAGAACCTTGATCAATTCAGGGTCAATCCCATGAACTCCAAGGTCAAAAGCAGCCTGCTCGCCAGCCTCTTTTATGGCATTATCCACTTCTTCGGTGGCACGCTCAACCACATCTTCAATCCTGGCCGGATGAATTCGTCCGTCGGATATCAGTTTTTCAAGAGAAAGCCTGGCCACTTCTCTTCTCACTGGATTGAATCCGGAAAGAATGACTGCTTCCGGTGTGTCATCTATGATCAGATCAATACCGGTAGCAGCTTCAAGGGCACGGATATTTCTGCCTTCACGGCCGATAATCCGGCCTTTCATCTCATCACCGGGAAGATGAACTACGGACACGGTCCGCTCTGCGACATAATCCCCTGCATACCGCTGAATAGTCGTGGCAATTATTTTTTTGGCCTCTTTGTCGGCTTTTTCTTTTGCCTCACTGGTTATTTTTTTTATCAGTTTGGCACCTTCGTGCCGGGTTTCCTCTTTCATGGCTTTAAGCAGCAGGTCCTTGGCTTCTTCAAGCGTAAGGCCTGAGACTTTTTCAAGCTCTTTTTTGGTCTCTTCTAAAAGTTCTTCATACCGCGCCTTTTTTTTCTGGGCAGATTCAAACTGCTTCTGGACATCATTCTCTTTTTTCTGCAGTTCCTGTTCCCGTTTTGAAAGCTGATCTTCATGCTTATCGAGCTTCTCACGTTTTTTTAAGAGACGTTTGTCTTCTTTTTTCAGTTCTGCACGGGTCTCTTCACTTTCTGCATCAAAATCACTCTTCATCTCGAGAAGCCTGGATTTGGCTTCAAGCTGTGCTTCTTTTAATAGTGTTGCTGATTTATTTTTGGCCTCTTCAACGAGTCGTTTCTGCTTCTCTTCAAGGGCAATATTGTTTTGAACCGCCTTTTTTTTCATGGCAAACAAGGCAGCTATTCCCAATCCAATGATAACAACAGCTATCGTTGAGAGTATAACCGTAATTTCCATTAAAAACCTCTCCTAATAATATATATAAACCGACAGCTGGATTGCCGGTATTGTCAAAATGCTATAAATTTTTTGCTTATAGAGTTGAAATGGGAGGGTGTTTAATGAGCGTTATAAACTAGGATGGCGTTGTTATCTTGCAGTTACCCCCACGAACTGCCGTGTTGCTTGTTAAGGCTTTGAACAAAGGTTCAAAAAGCGGGCGTCCAATATTGCTTTTAGGCTTTTCCGATCAAGCCCGGAACATAGCACACCGGCAACAGTGTGGACTCCCTGTTTGTTATGCGTTAGGACAAAGACTGTTTCATACAATCACGCACATTGCAGGGGTAAATCTATAACAACTAACCCATCCTAGTTAATTCCTTTATCAATCTTGTCATTCAGGGATGAAAGTCTTTTTCTAATCTCATGTTCCAGTTCAGAGTATTGCACTTTAAGTTCATGAAAATCTTTTGAGATGTTCATGGCAGCCAGAAGCAGTATGGCCATTTTATTTTTTCCTGAAATTTTATGTTGGAACAATTCTTCTGCTTCTTTTAAATATTTTTTTAAATGGAGTGCAATTTGTTCCGGATTGTCAACCTGGTTGTCAGGTTTGAATCTAAACTCCTCCCCAAAAATATCAATTACAATGATTTCATCCAATGAATTCCCTTTTCCGGGTCAACCCCGGTTTCAGGTTTGATTAATCCTCACCCGGCTTGCTGTTTGAGAACTCATTGAGTTTTACCAACAGCCCGTCGATTTTGGATTGAATTAAAGCCTCTTTTTCTGAAAATCGGCTTTCCGCGTCATTTTTATTTTCAAGTTCTGCTTCAAGGCTTGTTATTTTTAATAATAACTTTTCGTTTTCCAGCTGAAGCGTCCTGCAAAGTTCAATCAAAAAATCGACTTTTTCTTCGACATCATCAAACTTTTTTTTAATAAGGTCATCACCCAATTTCATAGTCTCACAAAGCTAATTGGTTATCAGTATAGTTCAAAATATTTATTAAAGTCAAGGCAATTCATTTTCAGTTTCTGTGAATCAATTCATTGGCTGCAGCAAGCTCTTCAAGCGTGTTTACACCCATCACCTGGATTGGATCATCCATGGTGATTACCATTATTTTTCCATCTTTTTTCTGCACTATTTCAATAACATCAGTCAGATAATATTCAGCCTGGTTATTGTCAGGTTTCAATTGTTCAATAGCGCCTGTCAGAACCTTACGGTTAAAACAATAAATGCCAGTATTAACGAGCGTAATCTGTTTTTCTAATTCAGTGGCATCTGCTTCTTCTCTGATACACATCAACTGTCCTTCATCACCGGTTATGATTCTTCCATACCCTTTTGGCTGGTCGACCTGTGTTGCAAGTACGGTTAGCTGGGACTGATTTTCTATATGTGCATCCACAAGACGTACCAATGTCCGGGTTTTTATCAATGGAACATCCCCGCATAAAACAAGTACATGCTTAATACACGGATGTATTCCGGGAAGAGC
>JBNKNP010000373.1:0-2242 GCA_050293905.1 Desulfobacteraceae bacterium
ATTATGCAGACCCAGATCAACACTAAAATTGATCTGACGTTTGCCCGGCTTCTGCGTTCATTTCTCCGTCTGGACCCGGACGTTATACTGGTGGGAGAAATCCGGGACAGGGAAACCGCTTCAATCGGTTTTGATGCTGCCCAGACAGGGCACCTGCTTTTAAGCACATTGCACACCATTGATTCTATCAGTTCCATTACCCGTCTGCTTGATCTCGGGATTGACCATAACCAGATCGCTTCCAATTTAATCGGTGTACTGTCCCAGCGCCTTGCAAGAAAAAATTGTTCAAAATGTTCCAGGTCCTATAAGCCGCCTAAAAATGAATGGAACCTGTTTTTTAAAACCTACCCGGATTATATTTCATTTTACAAGGGGATTGGATGCAAGGCCTGCGATTTCACCGGATACAGCGGCCGGACCCTTATTTCGGAGCTCCTGGTGATTAATCAGGCAATGACCCTTGCTGTCAGCTGCATGAAAAATGAACCGGCCTTGAGAAAAATAGCCATTCAATCCGGTTTGAAAACCATGGCTGATGACGGCATGATGAAAATGAGCCAGATCAATTTGTCTGAACTCATCCGCGTTTTACCCCTGGATATGATCAAGGATTTTAAAAGCCGGCATTAAAATACATCCCCAGTCTAAATAAAGAATCCTTTTTAAAATCTGCTGACCGTTAATTCCCTTTTTCCCCTGGCACACTAAATGCAATCTGTTGCAGATAGCTGTAGTGAGTCAGGCCAGTTAATAAAAAAAAGGAGAAATGATGACATCAGCACAATGTCGGATCCGCAGGGAAGCCCAGGCCGGCTTCGACGACAAGTCAGATATATTGGTCAAGATCGGCCCGGCAGAACCGGGTACAGGTATTCGTCTTAAAATTACAAGCAAGGTTGAGTCCATGTTCGGGAAACAGATCAGGGATTCGGTGCTTGAAGTAATTAAAAGTTATGATGTGACCGACGCAATTGTTTTTGTCCGGGATCAGGGGGCTCTGGATTACGCCATAAGAGCCAGAGTGCAGACAGCCCTTGAACGGGCCACAAGGGAGGAAGAATAATGGAAAAACTTCGGCGATCAAGAATTTATCTTCCCGGCAACCGGCCCAGAATGATTCAGAAAGGCCCTTATCTGGGAGCGGATGCAGTGATCCTGGATCTGGAAGATTCCGTGTCCCCGGGTGAAAAGGATGCAGCACGCTTCCTGGTTGCCCGGGCCATTGATTCCCTTGATTTCATGGGATCGGAAATCATGGTCCGGATCAATCCTGTGAGCACCTGCGGCCTGACCGACCTGGCAGCCGTGTTAAAGGCCGGGCCGGATGCTGTTGTGGTTCCCAAGTGTGAATGCAAAGACGATGTTTTAGTTGTGGAAAACATTATTGCTGAACACCAGCCGACCAAGCCGGTTTCCATCATTCCCATGGTCGAGTCGGCCAAAGGGATACTCAATGCCTATGAAATAGCAAGCGCTTCCCCCATGGTGGATGCGGTTACATTTGGCGGAGAAGATTTCAGCCAGGATATCGGGGCGACACGGACCAAAGCCGGGAAAGAAATTTTCTGGGGAAGGAGCATGCTGGTGATTGCGGCAAAAGCCGCCCGCGTGCAGGCCCTGGATACGGTATTCTCGGATTTGACGGACGAAAACGGATTGCGGATGGATACCCGGGAAATAAAAGGACTGGGCTTTGACGGCCGGGCAGCCATTCATCCGGCCCAGATTGAGGTGATTCATGAGGAATTTACACCGACACAGGCAGAGCTTTCCTATGCTGTTCAGGTTGTCCATGCTGCCGGAAAAGCCGGGCAGGAAGGCAGCGGAGTGGCTGTCATCAACGGAAAAATGATTGATAAACCCATTGTTCAACGTGCGGAAAAGATCCTGAGAATCGCTGAAAAACTAGAGCTCAGTATCCCGGAAATTTACGGAGAAGGAGATCTGGGATGACTGAAAATAAAGTTGTGGAAAACGCAGCCGGACGGAAAGTGCCACTGGAAATTGACGGGAAAACTTATAGTCCGTTTGCCGGTGCCTTTGCCGGTCAGCCGGTGAAAAACCGCAGACGAAGCGGGCCCCGGCCGGGCACTATTTTGCATCCCGGCCAGGATTGCCTTGTGCCGTCCATAGAGGATGCCATTACCCGGATTGGACTTGAAGACGGGATGACCATTTCCTTTCACCATCATTTCCGTGAAGGGGACAAGGTGCTCAATCTCGTTATGGATACCATTGC
>JBNKNP010000374.1:0-2033 GCA_050293905.1 Desulfobacteraceae bacterium
ATCAAACTCATGTTTCTTTTAGCAATAAATGAATATTCACCTAAACTGTATGCTTTGGAATAAAAGTCTTGAGCGATGATACTTCCGTCTGCGCATAAATCAGCCATTTTCCTAAGTGCTTCTTTGACAATATCAACTTCTAAATACAAAGAAACACTTTGCCAAAGGAATAATGTCTTTTTTGTTTTGTCAAAACCAGCTTCTAATAGTCTGTCAACCCAAGATTCGTTTGCATAATCGACTGGGATATAGGTGATCCAATCATGCTTTATACCTGCTTTTTTCAATGTTTCAACTTTAACATTGATGGTATTAACCTGGTCGAGTTCAAAAACCTTTACTTTTTTCCCTTTTGTGAAATGTAAAGCTATTAGATCAAAACCAGCTCCAGGAAGGACAATCTGCTCCATTTGATCAACATATTTTTCCATTATCTTGTCAAACGTGACCACCCGACTACCTGAAATGGCAGCTAAGTTCGCTTCACCTGGTTCAGCAACCTTTGAAAGCCTGGTTTTAAAGCCAAATAACCGCTGGGAAATGATAAGCGCTCCCATAGTTGTCCACAAACCAAAATGTGATTCACATGGAAACTTTTTAGTAAATGCAATAGAAAGGGGATCCGGTCTGGTGTCAAAATAATGCATAAACCACCTATATTGAAGCGCTTGACCTGCCGAAAAAGAGACGCCTAGTTTCTTACTATTTACCATTTCCTTGTACATTCCATATATTATTCCAATAATGGCAAAAGGAATGAAGATTATTTGAATCGGTATATAAAGGATGATTTGAAAAAACTTAATGAAGAAACGTACTATTCCGGGAAGCTGTTTTTTTGTGTTTTTATCTGTCATAAGATCCTCCGACATTTGGATTATCCAAAGCTTTTTCGTGCCATGGAGGGCAAGAAAACCGTCATAAACAACATTTAGCACAGCTTTCGCTCCTAACGACCACAATAAGCTGGCCTCAGTTTCATTGTGATTGTTAGAACTTCGCCTTCTATCACGGTAAAGTGAGGCTTTCCTCCCCTCATGGCTCGTGATTCAGCCGGTACAATATTCTTCCATTCAATAGATAAAGGGGATAAAATTCTTGGTTTTTTCCGCATATTCGTCATACTGATGACCGTATCGTTCTTTCAGGTGTTTATCCAGCCGGGGAATATGCAGGAAAATAAATCCACAGCTCATATATAAAGGAATAAGAAAGATCCAGAGGCTTCCGGAGATCAGTGCCATCCCCGTCGACCAGACGGCATCGCCAAAATAATTGATATGCATGGAATACTGAAACAGACCCTGGTCATAAATCTTTCCTTTATTATTGGGGTCTTTTTTCCAATGAGCACGCATGAGTTCTGAACCGGTGTTGAGATACGAACCGATGGCAAACAAACCGATCCCGATGAACTCAAGTATGCCAACAGGATTAGCGACCTGACCACCCAAAATAGCATAGGCCGTGTGGATAAGAGAAAGCTCGATACAGACGACGATGATCTCAGCCCAGGGCATTGTCCGTTTCAGCAAATAAAAATTTGTCAGCCCCCATCGAAGAAACAGAATAAAGGAGGTCAGGAACACGAGTATTCTTCTCGTGAGGTCACCAGGGATCCAGGATGTCCCGAACCAGGAGGATGTCGTGCCTAATCCTCCGGCAAACAGCAGCCAGAAAACGAGTGAGACAAGGAAGAAATGATACACCTGCCACAGAATCCGTCTTCCCATCGAGCGTTGATAATTCCCATGCATAACATCCTCCTCATGTCTTTCTCCAAATGGCTCATAATCAAGCCCACGATTGCAGTATAGCAGCCAGATGGTATGAGTGTCATACCCCGAACGTGGTAATCAGGGTAGTATTTTTCCCGAGGGATGGGGGAAAACAAAACGGGCTCCTAGAAGCCCGTTTTGTTTTTATCTGTGTGTCGCCAATGCTGCTGTCTGGTTCCAGATGTTCAGGTAGATGCCAAAATCCCCACAGTTCTTGCTCTTGCTACCGCCTCCGTCCGATTGTGAGCATTGAGT
>JBNKNP010000375.1:0-4882 GCA_050293905.1 Desulfobacteraceae bacterium
GCTCAGGTGAAAATCTGATGATTGGTTTTCTTCAATCGCATTACCAGGTTCGGGACCGGATTCAGGCTCTGTGTTTTGAGCGGTTGACTGCGGCAGCGGATCCTTTTTCGGTTCTCTGATCCCGGGGAAAAAAGCCATCCGGCCTGCTGCATCACGGCTCAGGTTCACATGGGGTGAATCAATAATTACATTCCCTAAATTAAATTGACCGGAAAAAATATCCGACTGCAGGATGTCCAGTGCAAGCATTTGGAACGCTACCTGTTCTTCATTGGCTGCATTTGTTATATTACCATTTAGTATGTTTATTTTCCCCTGAAGTTCAGCAGCCAAATGTTCATTTTTTTTCTGAAAAAACAATTCAATATCAGTATTGATTCCAAGTGTTTTTATTCTCAATGCCTGTGGCAGGTCCAGATAAGAAAGGAACGGTATGACGTCAATATCATGGGTTTTAATTAAACACCGGGTGGCAGGATTATCGGCAAACGGAGTGGACTCTGCGTGGATATCCACGCCGGAGCCGTTAATAACAAAATAAATATCCATGCCGGATTTTTCATCTCGCTTGCTCGGTTTGCTGCTCAGGACCGGCAGAGAAAATGTAAGATCCCGCACTTGATGGGTTGCTGATTTCAGTTTGTCTTCAAAGGTAACAACCCCTTGGGAAACCATTACATTTTTAAGGATAAATTCAGGAATCTTATGACTTGCGGCATTTTCAATTTGACCATCTGACCCTTGCTTTGATATTTTTGATTCAGGCACAATCCAGTCTGAAAAGTTAAAGGTACCGTTCGTTTCCCTGACCAGGTGTACCACGGGCCTGTCCACTGTGATCTGCGATATGACAGGCGCCAGCATGTAAATAGATGTGATACCCAACCCTGCCCGGATTTTCTGTGCAGAGACAATTGATTTATCTTTATCCTTAATATCAAGGCCGTGAATGGTTGCTGTAAGCATCACGGGATTAAAGTCAAACGACTGGAACGAGACCTTCCGGCCAAGCAATCTGGACGCCTGGTCCGGCAGGTATTTTTCCGCCAGAACCGGTACGCCGAAAAATCCTGCGGCCGCATACAGGAGAATAAGAAAAAGAATGAACAAAATTGTTTTTTTCGGAACCCTGGTCAAGATAGCCATATCGGTCTCCTTTAGATAATTCCGTAAAGCGGGCCGCCTTTTTGTCCCATTTTCCTGACCTTGTCCGCCACCTGTTGATCAGGTTCAAGCGCTCTGGCATGAAAGGGTTTGATCCGTGCATCAATGATCATAGGCGGCCGGCACCCCCAATGTTTGAATGTTGTCTGTTCCTTTATCCCATAAATATCATGAGACGGATTGGACCGCGAAAAACTCACCCATAAAAAATTTGAAAACGATTTTGCCGCAAACCGTGCATCATCTGTCACGACAAGCAGGGGCAGGCCGTCAATCCCCTTTTGGGTCTGAAGATGGGTTTTTAACCGGTTGATCTGAAGTTTTGCATTTGTATAATCTGTAAACGCCGGTCCTTTTATCACTGCCATTCCCGGTCCAGCCATTTGCGGATCGGCAAATTCATCAGGCAGGGAAAAATCCTGAGCAAACCCAGAGGCCAGATCCCGTTTTTTGTCCCCGGCTGCCGCCATGACCATTTTTGATCCATGGTGGATATCCTGTGTTGAATAGTCCAGCGTATCCATCGTAGTCCGGGTGAAAAAATGCAGGTCATTTGCAAAATCAATCCGCTCAAGCACATGCATGAAAACGGATTTCTCATCATTGATATCAAGTCCGGGGCAGTCTTCATGGGCAAAGATTATCAGATATTTTGCAAGGGAGAGCTGCCCGGTTCCCAGAACCAGGCTTGCATGGGTAAGCAGTTCCCTGGGCACTCTTTTCTCGTAGGGCAGATACCGTTCGTGCGCTTTTACCAGCAATAGCGGATGTACTCCGGCATCATCAACTGCATTCACTGCTGTCACACCCGGTATGGTATGTTTGACTGCTGACCTTGTGATTTCATGTATCAGCCGGCCAAAATGACTGTCTTCCTGGGGAGGACGTCCGACCACGGTAAACGGGAACACGGCATTTTTTTTATGATAGACCGCATCCACCTTTAAAAAGGGAAACTCATGAACCAGTGAATAATACCCCAGATGATCGCCGAACGGGCCCTCGGGCCGGGTTTCCGACGGAACCAGTGTTCCTGTGATGCAAAAATCGGCATCTGCGGAAATCATGTAGTGACGATCCTTGCAATATTTAAAATTTTTTCCTGCCAAAGCACCGGCAAATGAAACTTCAGGCACGCCTTCGGGCAGGGGCATGACCGCCGCAAGAGTGTGAGCCGGCGGACCGCCGATAAAAATACTGACCCGAAGCGGCTGCATTCGTTCCAACGCCTTTTTGTGATGAATGCCGATGCCCCGGTGCAGTTGATAATGAAGGCCGATTTCATCTCCGGGATCATACTTGTTTCCGGAGATCTGAATTCTATACATCCCCAGATTGGATTTAAATAAAGACGGATGTTCCGGATCATTTGAAAAAACCTGGGGCAGCAGAATGAATGCGCCGCCGTCCTCAGGCCAGCACTGTATCATGGGAAGATCGGTAATCCGGCACTGGTTTTCCATCACTCTGGGCCGGTATGTTTTTATTGGCAGTGCATGAAGCCCTGCCGGCATGGCCTGGATACATTTTTTAAATGACTTGAAAACAGCCCCCGGATCCGAGGCAATATCAACAAATGCCTTAACCGATGAAAGCTGGGGTTCAAATATCTTAAGGGTTCTTTCCCAGGTTCCCATGAGATTGGAAACACAGGGAAATGGAGAATTCATAACATTTTCAAACAAAATGGCCGGACCCTTGGCATCAAACACCTGCCGGGTGATTTCAGCCATTTCAAGTTTCGGATCCACGGCCTGGGATATTTTTATTAATTCTCCTTCGTGCTCCAGAAAGTCGATGGTCTGACCCAAGCTTGAAAATTTCATAATCTAATCTTTTCTCTGTTCCCGAATCCGACAGCATTATCCATATAAAAAATTTCATCCGGGACAAAACAAAACAGTTTGGCATGAAACCGTGTTTCAATAAACGCCAGGCCATCAGCACAATTAAAATAAATCCCAAATCGTTTGATGTATCCGGCTGTTGCTTTCAAAGCAGTTGCCTTGGCGATATCATGATTTATCCTTCCCGACATCTGGATTCCGCGGATCTGATCAAAACCGGTTTTTTCAGTCCTGCTTTTGGCTCCGTTTTTATTTATCGGCCACTGGTCTTCAAAAATAGAGGCGGCACAGCATAATTCAGATGTTAAAGCTTCTTTGATGTGACGGCTGGATATACTTGAAAAAAAAAAGAAAACCCGGTCTTTGTAATAATAATAGACCGGTGCCGTCCATGCCCCCTGCGATGATGACGTGGCAAGGGTCATCACATGCTGGGTACAAATCAGGTCCATGCAGCATTCAAACCCATTCCGGCTTTTGCCCCGGTCCGCGGCAGAATTCTTACCTGGCATAGCCCCATTCTTTGAGACGTTGATACGCATGTTTGGAATATTTATTCGGCTGGTAGTTAATCATCTTTAAATACGCCATGTAGTTCTCGGCAGCCGGCTGCCTGTCGCCGCGCTGGTCCATGCAGAACCCTTTAAAAAAGGTCATCTGAGGATTTCCCGGCAGCAGTTTGTCACAGCTATCAAAATCATTATAGGCATCGGCATATTTTTTAATTTCAGAATTTGCCAGACCTGCCATATAATATCCCTGCATCTGGGAAGGGTACAATTTCTTTGCCTGATTGGCATAGGTCAGGGCATGGGCAGGCTTTTCCCTGAGCATCTGGCATTTGGCCATGACCACATGGGCTGTATAATCATCTTTTAAAATTTTCAATGCAGAAAGAATCGTTTTTTCCGCAGTGTCATATTCTTTTTTGGCCATATAGGCTTCACCGTCCTGCAGTAACGTGATTCCTTTCTTTTTCGCCCGCAACGATGCAGTATGATCCATATATCTTTCCCGGCTCTCAGAGGCGGAATTTGACGACTGGTAAATGCCGTTCTCCCTTTCTCTTGCCGCTGCCAGACGTTCGGAACCCATGGGATGGGTTGAAAAAAGGATCTGGGCCGAGCTGGGTTGTTCCTTGTGCAGAGAATTGAGCATTTCCATCAGTCCCACAAAACCTTTGGTGGGATAGCCGGACTTAACCATGTATTCATTTCCCAGTGCATCTGCTTCCCGTTCATTGTCCCGGCTGTATTTAGATAATAACAGCCCCTGGCTCAATGCCCCCAGCTGCTGGGTCAACTCTCCCAGCCCCTTGCCCTGGGTGCTTGCCACGGCAGAAAGCCCTGTGACCAGCAAAGAAGACAACTGACCTTTGGTCATCTGCTCGGCAGCATGCCGGGCATTCACATGCCCCAGTTCATGGCCGATCAGCGCGGCCAGTTCAGCCTCGTTATCCAGAGTCAATAAAATTCCACGGGTCATGGCAATGGAACCGCCCGGGAATGCATAGGCATTGATATAGGTTGCATTCACGCATTGAAAATTATAGGGCATGTCAGGCCGGTGTACATGGGGTACAAGCTTTCGACCGACAGTCCCGACATATTGATTCAGTGCTTTATCCTGGGTGATGCCATAGTCCGACGCAAACTGAAACGGACTCTGCTGACGGTCGATTCCGATTTCCTGGTCCCGGGAAACCATCATTAACTGTTTTTCCCCGGTCACCGGATTCACAGCACAGCCGGAGAAAAAAGCCGGCGTCATTGCAACGGCAGACACACCGGCACAATATCTTAAAAAATCCCTTCTTGAAATCGATTCCCCTGAAGCCAAATTCTTATTATGGATCTTTTCCATCTGTCACC
>JBNKNP010000376.1:0-5468 GCA_050293905.1 Desulfobacteraceae bacterium
TGTCATTGAAAACGGATTATCCCTGATGGTTTGAAAAAATTGGGTTTCCGCCCACCCATTGAGCCAGGGGGTCGGCATGGCAGAGGCACTGCTCGATTGCCCGGGGCATTACAAGGAGGTCAGCGTCCATTTTCATGTGTCGGCTTAAATCCCTGAAAAGGTCTCGGGCCGTGGAAAAAACATAGTTTCTGGCAGTAGATGATTCAATTTCTGCAGCATGGCTCCCGGATTCATACGCTGCTTTACAGGAAAACTTGTCCAGGGAATTCCATGAACGGCAAATAAAGGGTCTTGCCGGATAAATACTGCATTCCCCGGCCTTTAAAAAAATGCACGGAGTATTTTCCCGGCCCAGCACCCGCTCCTGAAGTGTCTTTTTATCTGTCAGTAAAAAATTCTGACTGATCTTTGTTTTTAGGCCGAAAACCGCCCGGTGAGTGAAATGATGTTCAATATATGAAAAAATCAGCAACGCTTCCAAGGGCAAAATATTCACCCGGGAATGACAGCAGTAATGGCATCCGCTCCGGCAAAAAACAGGCGGACTCTGCCCTGATGATTCAAGCTGTTCTATCACCTGCTGGGCATCGTCCATAATTTCCTGCAGCGTTAACAGAATGGTGTCGTGGAATGGTTTTCCCGCAAGTTTATTCTGAATAGCCTGGAACAGAATGGATTTAAATTGATCTTGATCCGAAGATTCGTCGGCTGTTGCCATATCCTCTCCCCTATGTGGGTCAGAGAGGATTTCGTAGGTAAACCAAAAGGCTGTCTGATCTCACGTAAAAGTGTGAAAAACAAAAAGGATTAATTCCTTTTATCTCTAAAGAAAATATATGATTTGCATGTATCGGTCAACCCATTTGAAACATTTGACCCAGGCTTGATTCCGCGATATAATCCTTGCTCATCAACAGCATGGACGATGTTTTGCCTACAGATGGTGCAGGCCGTTGACATCCATGATCATGAAGGATCTTTTCTTTAAAGGATAAGTACAATTGCTTTGGATTGTTTTATGAAATTCTTTTTTACATCCGACAAAAGCGGGTCCGGCACAATTGGCCAAAAACAAGAAGCAGTTGTTCTCCTTCACGGGCTTGCCCGGACAAAATCATCCATGTCCGGGCTGAAAAAGCATCTTGAAAAACAAGGCTATATTGTGGTGAACATGGGGTATCCTTCCCGCGAAAAAAATATTGAAACCCTTGCCCTGTCCATCATTCCCGTAGCTGTAAACCGCTGTCTGGAACACAAGATTGAAAAAATACACTTTGTCACCCATTCCATGGGCGGTATCCTGGTCCGCTACTTTCTTGCCCACCACCCCCTGCCGCTGCTGGGGCGAGTCGTTATGCTCAGCCCGCCCAACAATGGCAGCGAGGTTGTGGATAAACTAAAAAACGTCTTTGTATTCAAGTGGTTGAATGGTCCGGCAGGTCAGCAGCTGGGAACGGACATCCACAGCATTCCCAGCCAATTGGAGCCACCGGATTATCCAGTGGGAATTATTACGGGTGACCGGTCTGTCAATCCTTTCCTGTCTCTTCTCATTCCCGGAAAAAATGACGGCAAAGTCTCTGTTGAACGGGCAAAGCTCAGCAGGATGAAAGACTTTCTCGTGGTGCATGCCTCCCACCCCTTTATCATGAATTCAGCAACAGTGCAGCGACAGGTATCCGAATTTCTCCTGAACGGGGTCTTTCACCGTGACCCCATCCCCGAATGATTATTTCCCGTTTAATTTTATTTAAACAACGCGGCAATTAAATAAACTCATATTGATTATATTTAATCATCACATAATAGGCTTAATCGAATAATCCTCTCCACCATCTTAAGAAAAAGTTGACACTTGGAAAAACAAGATCAGTAGAAGTAACTCCGGCTTCTGTATTTTCCGAAGCCGCATCCGGATTGGTGGAACTGGCTGAAATAAGAATCTTTGCGATCCCGGTTTCAGTTATTACAACAACCGGCTTAGAAGGTATTCCGCCCCCGATAATCTTTTTTGCGTCATCAGAATCAGTATCCCCATCATTGTCAAAATCCAAAGCCGGCGCGCCTGTCAGATAATCCAAAGCATAAAGATTCGCATATCCCCCGGGCACACAGAGTTCATTGTTCGGCAAAAAGGTCGTCTGGTATAAAATTGTATTAAACACGACTGATTCAGCCAGGGCTTTATCCCCCTGTTCCATCTGCAGATACCAGCCAAGATCCCCACCTGAAAAATCAGGAGCCGTATATCCCGGATTTTCTATAAGGTCTGTCTCTGCATTGACCAGGTCTGCAAATTCCACAGGAAGAACCAGTGCATCTGTCTCATGATTATCCCTGATAGCATATAAAGTATCATAGGTATCGTCATTACAGGGATCATCCCTGTCCCCTGATCCTATAAATACAAGGTCATACTCATCTTCAAGCGTTACTGTCGGAGGATAAAAAAACTTACTCACATCGTTATTGTCAACCAGGGTGTCTGAATCGTTATCTACAGTATCTGCGCAGTCTGACTCATTGCATCGGGCTGTAAACAGCCTGTGGATTTCCCAGTTATCAATATTTTCATCTATATCGTCAAAATCTGCCGGATTGAATTTTCCTATCCTCCACACCTGGCCGCCCGTATCCCCCACATACAGCTTATCAATGTATCCGTTCAGTTCCCGGTCCAGTGCAAAAATTTTGCTTGGGATGCTGTAGGCCATATGAACCGTGTCATCGGCCGCAGCCGCATCATATTTAAACTCTTTTACAACAGCGCCGGTAGACACATTAATTGCAAAAATGCCTCTTCCGCTTGTATTGCCTGAACTGTACCCCCCCCCGATAAACACGACATCAACATCGGCTCCGGAGGTTTTAACCGTGCCCACCACGGGTATGGACCAGGATTCTCCAAGTTCCGCTATAACAGTGGTTGCGGCAGGTGTTCCGGCAGTATCCGCTATTCTCCACAGGAATTTAGGTACATCCGGGTCAGTCACATCAAGTGCAAAAAAACTGGTCCCACCTTTTCGTTCTCCACAGATAAGATAAACTTTATCTCCATCCAGAGGTTCAATGATTCCATCATCATCATTGTCCTTTTTATAAACCGCAGGGGTTGAATCCACATAATACTGATGAGTTGATGCTTCCAATATATTTTTAAGTTCAGGCAAAAGATCCGGGGGGACAAAAGACCAGGCTTCGGTTCCGTCAATATCGTTAACCGCGTGCAGCATCCCGTCATTTGCTCCGAAAAAGACGATTGTAGTCTCTATGTGGGTCGATGCGTCGTTGTCCCGATCAATATCACCATAGTACACAACAACCGGCTCACTGTGGAGGGGATCTCCCACTATTCTTGATCGGTTTTCATTTGTTGTCCCATCTTCATCTTCGTCCTTTACATCTGCCCCCCTGACGAAGTTGATCAATTCCGTTGTTCCGGCATTGGCGATTGTTCCTACATTCGCGCCGCTTTTTACCCGTTCACCGATTCTAAAAGAGCCGGTTCTATCACCGTCATTCAGAAGTGTATATTCATTGCCGCTGATGGATGCTATTTTTCCTGTTGCGCCACTGTCCTGCCCCACCAGGATATCACCAGCGCTGAAAGTTCCGCTTATACTGGTTAACTCAAGCGGGCCTGTGGTATCGTCATACGTTGAAAGCAATAAAGATGCTGAATTGGCAACGGAAAAAGAATTTACAGCATTGGTCAAATCGCTGTTTACTCCCAAATACGTGTAAATTTTTCTTGCGCTGTAATTTACCCCATTGGCCTTTGAGGTGTCTGCCCAGTCTATGGTTTCCCAGTACGGAACGGCATCCTCTTTAATTGCTCCGTTGGGCCATGTCGATTCTGTCATCCCATCCGCATTGATGATTTTGCCCTGGGTGGAGAGACCGAATTTGGTGACATTCCCTTCCCAGAAATTTGAATTCGGATCATCGTTGGGTTTAAAAAATGCCAGATAAATCCGGTTGCCGGAGGTTGTTCTTGTTACCGGGACAACCGGCGCAGTAAAAGAAGAGGTCTTTGAAAGGATGGCTGTGACTGCTGCCATGACCTTTTCTGATAAGTTGCTCGGATCCTCTGCAAAAAGGTGATATCCACCATATTTATCACTGGTGGTCACGTAATTATTCAGTTCCCCGTTCCCATTATTTGATGCATTGATCAGATAGGCATTGCTCTCCGGGTTTCCCATAAATCCGATAGTGTATGTCAGGACATTTTGAAATCCGTCCCTGTAATCCACAATATCATTGTTGTAAAGATAGTAGGCCACATCATCAAGATATGTATCTGCATCAATATTCGTGGGAATCGTCACGTCTCCTGTATCAAGCGGAATCACACCCTCTCCGTCCCCGTCATAATCAGCCAGGGCTCCTGGCGAAGATCCAGCTGCAGTGGCCTGGTCTTTTGAGGGCATTCCGGATGTAATGACAATGACAAAATTTTTCTGGCAATACACCCCGACCACACCGGAGGATGGTGAACCATAGTACCCGCCGACACTGGCAAGACCCTCTGCAAGGGGTGAATAATTAAAAGTTCCCAGGTCGTTTACATTGTTGACAAAGTTACTGTCAACCGTTCCACCGCCGTCGTATACAAACCCGAGCGGCTGGACATTACTTGCCCCCTTGTTTGTGGATTCAAATGCATATATACCGAAATAGGCGAGCCGCTGTGTCTGCTCTGCAACAGTAAAAATAGCCTTTTTGGCATAATAAAATCGGGATTTGTCCGGAAGGTCGCTTCCATCATAGTCGCCGTAAAACAGCCAGTTCAGATAATTTTTTGTATACCTGAAAATGGTTGAATTATCTTTTACGCCATCTCCGTCGACCACTGCCGAGGGCTTGGCAGGAATCCGGATCGTCCGGCCGTTGACCGTAAATGTCGCCCAGACAACGTTGTCAATTGTTGTGTTGGAAGCAGAGGTCAGCCCGTTGCCGTAGTCATCAGCGGATAAATCTGCAAGAATTTTAACAAGATAATATGTTCCTCCATGAACAATCAGGGAATATCCCTGGTCATTGTCAAAGCCGGTGGTGACCGACGTATCATCCCATGTGATTGTCCCCCCGGGTACAACAGTAGTGGTGTTAACATACTCGTCATGCCAGACGACATGCTCGGATTCCGCACCGTTATCAAGGAGAAAAACAATATTTGGTGGTACTTCGTCTGGTGTTACGGAAAAAATACAGGTGTCGTCGGACAAAACCGGTCTGCCGGCCAAAATCAGAAAGACAAACAAGAACAGTATATATTTTATTGGTTTTGAAAAATGTGTCATTGCAGTCCTCCTTTGCGGGGTAAAACTTATTTTAAAGTCCAATCCGGTAAAACCCCGCCGTAACGGTCTGGGCACTTTGGTTTGGACCGGTGCTATTTGATGTAATACCATAATTTATAGCAAAAATTGTGCCTGCAGAATATCCCGACCCTGCCGGCATCT
>JBNKNP010000377.1:0-26319 GCA_050293905.1 Desulfobacteraceae bacterium
CATCGATCTCCAGGCCATTGTCTTCATACCATACGCTGGCACGAATGTGCAGTTCAGGGAGATCAAATTCCTCGGTCCCCTGCTGGTGTCGCTGCTGCAACAACTCGGCAAAGAGATGGTGGTAGCGGTACCAGCGCCGCTCATTATCCAGCGGGATGATAAACAGATTGGCCCGTTCCAGATATTCCAGAGTTTCCTGCCCGGAGGTGATTTGCAGGGGGCCAAGGGCGGGGGGAGATGTACTCCCTCTGCCTAAAACGGCGTCACACAGCGAACCGCACATGCGGTCAAGAATAGATGTTTTCAACAGGAAGTTCTTTTAATTCTTGAAGCGCAGTGTCAGTATCCATTTCCCCGTTTTTTACTTGTTCCAGAAGACCCATTAAGTGTTTTGCATCCATGAAATTATTCTCCCTTAGTTTTCCGAAGACATGACCCGGTTCAGGCTACCTGTTGAATATCCTTCAAGGTCAATGGCAATAAATTTAAATCCAATGGATTTAAAATAAGTTACAATGTTGCTGCGTACATCAGGGGTTATGAATTTATGGATATCTTCATTAACAACTTCAATACGGGCAGTATCACCTTCATGACGAACCCTGATCTGCCATGACAGATCAAGACTTCTGATAAAATCCTCAGCCTTGTCTACTTGTTTGAGTTTTTCAGCGGTAATGGGCTGGTAATATGGGATTCTGGAAGCAAGGCAGGCACAGGACGGCTTGTTCCAGGTCGGTAGTTGCATTTTTTTTGATAATGCGCGGATATCGGACTTGGTTAAACCGGCTTCCCGAAGCGGGCTTCTGACGCCCAGTTCCTTGGCAGCCTGGCTACCGGGACGAAAATCAAGTTTGTCATCTTCATTTTCACCATCTGCTACCCAGGGGATCCCACTTTTTTGAGCCATACGGACCAGCTCGCCAAACCTTATTTTTTTGCATATATAGCACTTGTCCGTGGGATTTTTTGTAAAATCAGGATCTTCAAGTTCGTTGCTGTTGATGCAGATGTGCTTCACATTAAATTGCTCGGCAAAATTTCTGGCATCATGCTTTTCATATTCAGGCATGGTTTCAGACAGGGCAGTGACAGCTGTTACCTTATCTTTTAAAACGTCTTTTGCCGCTTTAAGCAAAAAGGTACTGTCAGTACCGCCTGAAAAGGCAACCAGAACTTCCTTCATTTCTTTGAGAATGGCTTGCAGATGGTCATACTTGGATTCAAGTATGTTCAAGTCTGAGCTGGTCCCGGGCATTATGCGGTCTTCTTTACCGGTTTTATTTTTACACAGTTTTCAAGACATCCGGGATCAGGAATTCCCAGTTTTCTTTGTGTGTGATAGGCAATGGCCGGGCATCCGCCGTGACAAAGATCAAACCGGTGACAACTTTCGCAGGATTTTATTTCCAGTTGTCTGAAAGAGTGGAATACAGGAGAATTCTTCCAGAGTTCGGGGAATGAATCCTTGGGAAGCTGACCTGCTTTAAAATCTTCTTCCTGCAGGAACGCGCATGGATACAGTCCGCCGGTAGGAGAAATACAGCATGTTAATTTACAGGCACCACACATATTCAGCCCGAGTGAGCGGCGGTCCTCACTGGATACGGAAAAGAAGGAGTCTCCAGTGGAAACACCTAAATGGTTGTTGAGCCAGTCTGAGAACTGGAGCATCTCTTCAGCATTTACATTTAATTCAGCCCAGGAGTCTTTTCCCCTGCCGGACGGTCTGAACCTGGAAACGCGGAATTTGGAGTTATAAGCAGCTGCCAGTTCAACCATTTTATCTAGTTCGAAAATGCTCAGTTTGGTCAGAACAGTATTGATACTGACTTCGATGCTTCTTTCTTTCAGACATTCCAATGCTTTAATTACTTTATCAAAACTGCCTTTACCGCGAATGGGGTCATTGGATTCCGGGGTTGCACCGTCAAGACTGACCTGAATGTAAACCAGCGGGTGATCTAGACGTCTTGCGGTCTCCCTGTCAATCAGAGTACCGTTAGTGCTGATACATGTAACAATGCCTTTTTCATGAGCATAGTCCATCAGGTCCAGAAAATCAGGTCTTGAAAACGGTTCGCCACCGCCGATATTGATTTGAAAAACCTTCATCGCTGAAAGTTCGTCAATGATCCTGCGGCACTCTTCCGTAGTCAGTTCGCCATCTCTTTTAGGGCCTGAATCCGACAGGCAGTGAATGCATGATAGATTACAATTATACGTTACTTCCCAGGTAACATTTACAGGAGCACAAAGCCCCATTTCAACATACTGGTTGCCCATTGATAAGTCCTTTATTTTCTAACATTTCGAGAATTTTTTCGATTTGATCCTGTGCCTGCTTCCTGGGGGATGGTGTTGAAGTCGTCAGGGCATCCGTTAAATCTTTAATACTTTGTTTTCCATCAAAAAAAGAATCCGTGATCAGATCTTTTGATGGGACGAAATATAGCCGGGGTCCCCGGTAATCATAAAAAAGAAGACCAAAGACTTCCTTTCTGACCTGGACGCCTTTAGCCAGTTTAAAAACACTTTTTGAATTCATCTGCTTTCCTGTTTATTGCAAAAAAACCTTACAATTGTTGGGTGGGAATTGCTCCGGAACTAAAGTTCCGGAGCAATAAAACCGTTAGTAAATACCGCAGATTCCATCAACAGCAAGTTCTTCAATAACAACTTCTTCAAGAACCGGTTGTACATCTACATTGCAGTCTTTGTCTAATTCTTCTTCATGGCTGTTCAGCCCTTTTACATCTTTTTCGTTTTGCATAAAACACCTACTTTCTTTTAATTATAATGTTACGTATCTATCACTTAACAGATGTATCTGCAAGTCCGGCTAATTATGCGGCCTGGCAGGTCCATCCCTGGTCAACAGTAATCATATTTCCGGTGACGTTCTGAGATTCTTCGAGGCACAGCCAAGTAACTGCGTTTCCGATATCTTCCGGAGTAACTTCTCTTTCTTTGATCAAATGACCGGCGAAAAAGGTTTCTTTTGCTTCATCACCTTCCATGCCGAAATATTCCCCAATACCAATCATCATGTCAGTCCAAACTGTTCCGGGACAAACAACATTAGCATTGATATTATGGTCGGCAACTTCCATGGCAATGGACTTGTTCAGGCCGATAATGCCATGTTTGGCAGCACAATAGTGTCCGCCCATTCCGAAACCGCGCTGTCCACCAACAGAAGAAATACTTACAACTTTTCCACTGTGCTGGTCAATCATATGGGGAAGAACGTAACGGCAGCACAGGTAGGTACCTTTTAGCTGCGTATCAAGAATTTCATCCCAGGTTTCTTCGTCCATTTCAGCAATGGCAACCATGGAAGAGTTTCCTGCATTATTTACAAGAATATCTATTTTTCCAAAGTTGTCTAGGGTCTGCTGAACCATTGATTCAACATCAGCAGCTTTTCGGACATCGCATTTGATACCCATGGCTTTGCGTCCCATTGCTTCAATTTCTTTAACAGCTTCTGCCATTGTTTCAGGAGTTGACAGATTGTAGGGAAGGGTGTTCATGTTTTCACAAATGTCCGCAATAACAATATCGGCACCTTCTGCGGCCAGACATTTAGCAGCAGCGAGACCATTGCCCCGCGCACCACCAGTAACAATCGCTACGTTACCTTCAAGTTTCATTTATCTATTCCTTTCGATAAGTTGTAAGATGGCTGTGTACAAAGGACTCTGCTTTTGTAACACGTTTTGATCTTAGCTCTTAGACTAGACATTAAAATAGAATCAGACAGGAGGAATCACATCTTCCAGATCGAATTTATCCCCGATCCGTTGAAGACTGGAATTGATTTCATGCAAATCGTCTTTCAGAGAGTCGAGACCGTATTCACGGATCTGGAAATCAACTTGACCTTCCAGGCTGTATACAATGTGGAGGATGTTCAGCAGGTCAACACAATCCTCGTCCTGAACAAGAATGGGAAAATATTTGTCCATCAGTGCTCTTGGATTAAGTTCCTGCAATCCCCACCTCAAGGTCTCTTCATCGACTTTTTGCAGCATGACCCCCCGAAGGAGTATGCTGGTTTGAAGACCGATTCGTGTGATATCTTTCAACATCTGTTCATCTGTCTGATTCTGGCTCATGAAATGCTCCTTAAGTCATGCGGACTTTCATTGTTTTTACATGCTGGATAATCTTATCAAGAGCATCACAGACCGGTGTGCACATGGCTTTTGCTTCTTCAGGATCGCCGCAGGCAGCAAGTTTTGCTTTCATTTCAACCATATCTGCAGCCATTTTCTTCATGTCTTCAGTACCCTTCTGGGTTTTGAAATAAAGTTTAGTCAGAATTGGTTCAAGGTCATCAGCCAAAGCTGTTACAGCATCCTTAACTCCGGGGACTGTTGTTTCTTCAGCAATTTCCCGAAAGGTTGCGCAAAGGTCTCTTCCATACTGTGTTCCCATTTTTTGATCACTCAATGTTCTTTCTCCGTTTTTATTATGGTTAGTTTAAAAAAGTCAGATAAGGTTCATTCTTTATCTGTCTATAGTTACAAATTTATTAATGGTGGTGATGATGTCCGCAGCCGCCTGAATTATCATCGCATGATGAGGATGATTTTTTTTCAGAATGGTAATGGCTGGGATCATTGCAATGGTCATGTCCGTCGGGCGAATGATGGTGGTGACCGTGTCCGCCGGGACATGCCTTTTGTTCAGTTGCTTCCGGTGGTGCTACCGGAGTATCTTTTGCCGGCAGTTTCTGACTGACCATTTCAGATATTTTAGTAAAGGCTTTGGCAGTGATGCTGTCCGGGTTGAGATTTACCGCAGGAACACCGCTGTCCGCGGCTGCAGAAAAAAGCGGGTCGATGGGAATGGATCCAAGAAAGGGAATTTCCATCATTCTGGCCAATTCCAGGCCTTTGTCTTTACCAAAAAGGTTGACGGTATCTCCGCAGGAGCAGGTGTAAGAACTCATGTTTTCAATCAGTCCGATCACTTCGGCACCAAGTGATCGGGATGCGTTGATTGCTTTGGAAGATACAAGTGTGGCCACTTCCTGGGGAGTAGTAACGATAATAACGCCGTCTAAGTCAGGGATTGATTTGAGAATTGCAATGGGTTCGTCACCGGTTCCGGGAGGAAGATCAATAAGCAGGTAATCAAGGCCTCCCCACTTAGCGGCAGATAAAAGTTGTCTGATTGTTCTGCTCTTGGTTTGTCCGCGCCACATGATTGGTGACATGTCACCGGGCCAGAAAAGAGCTACTGAAAGGGCTTTAATTCCTGATTCAGTATCCACGGGATTCAGCCAGAAAGCTCCATTGAGTTTGGCTTCATCTTTAATCCCCAACATGGTGGGGATGCTGGGACCGTGAAGGTCCGCGTCAAAGATGCCGACTTTATTGCCGGCATTGGTCAATGCCGCTGCGAGATTGACCGTTGTGGCGGTTTTACCGACTCCGCCTTTACCGGAAAGAACGGCAATTTTGTACTTAACGTATTTCAAGGCTTCGGAAATTGCACCGCCCTGGGTAAGTTGCTGTCTTTGTTGTTCTCTAAATTGGTTTTTATCTACTCCCATTCCGTCCTCCCGGATCAAATTATTTTGCAGGGGATGATTACCCCTATATCGTACCTGTATCTATAATATATATTTAAGACAGACGCTCAAGCGTCGGATCTGATTTGCCTAAACCATGGTTTTCCGCATCTTTTAAAACTTCTTCGAATTTCACTTCGGCAGGGTTAAAATTTTCTGCATTTTCTTTAATGATAGAGTAAGTTGCACTGTCTAAAGCCACCGGATCTTTAGACGCTAAAAAACCCATGTTTTTCATAATGGGCCTGTCACTGTAAGGATAGTAATCCGGTTGCGGGGTTACATCCCATAGGAAATTAATATAAAAAATCTTTTTATCAAGTGCTTTGTTCACAGCAACATTAGATTCAACGGCCCGTCGTCGGAAAGATTTTATTTTGTCGTCGGACGTGGACTTCCCATTGAACATATAAGGATTGGTACCGTCTAAAATACGTGTCTTGGCACGGGTGGACAGACAGTCAAATCCGCCGTTTAACAGTGCGCCGCTCATGCCGAAAATCGGATGGAGTGTGACGTGGGACAGCACCCAGACAGTATGGCTTCTGCAGATAGCAGTGCCGACTTCAATACCGCCGAGCTCGGATTCAATGCCGCAGGAGAAAAGATCCCCTTCGTCCCCTGAATATCCACCATTGATAACAAAGTTACCACCCATGCTTTCGCTGTTGTATCCCCTGGCTGTGGTCCCTTTTAAAAAGGCACCGCCTTTGGCGTTGTTCCAGTAGTCTATCAGCTTCTGGCCGTCACAGATGGTGGGCTTTGTTTCTGTCAGTTTAACCGCTTCTTCGGCAACGATTTTAAAAAAACCGGGACGCAGACCGTATCCATATCCTCCTTCGGCTGTATTCACCTTCAGTGTGACCCGTATGCCGTCACCGACATTTTCTTTTATGTCGGAATTGGCAAGAAGTTTGACTAATTTGTGGTCAACTGAATTATCAAAGGAAATATTTTCAAGATCCACATATACCACTTTGCCCATATCGTCTGCCTTTCTATTCTTTCGTTTATTGCTTCGCAGCACCCTTAGCTTGAAATTCCGGGGAAAGAATAAATTCTTTCCCCGGAAAGTATAAACACTAACTCAGTTTAAGCAATAAGCTTATGCTGGGTCATATTTCTTCCATTCGTTCCATACCCATTCTTTATTGTATTCAGTTCTCTTGAACGGCATGACTTCTGTTGCCAGATCATGTCTATGGAATGTGTCACGGAGACGAACTGTTGTCGGAGTTCCGCCAGGTCTGACCTGCCATTTACCGGCAGTTTCAGGAGTCAGAACAGGTTCGTAGTTGGTCAGGTTGTACTGAGTAGTACCACAACCAATTTTTTCAGCAGCGTTCATGGTGATACGCGGGCTGAAACCATTAACTTCTTTGAATTTATCCTGACCAGGTGTCAGACCTTTTTCAGCAGCAACTGAACCAGGCTGAATCGGAGCAGCATCAATAGCATCAAGAGTTGCCATTTCAACAGCAATGAGGTCTTTACCAGCAAAAAGTCCGATATCAGGACAAATTGAAAGACCGGCCCATGGGAAGCAGTCACACTCAGGAGCAACGTCGATTGCATGGTTGATGTAACCGATTTTGCCTTTTTCAAAGCATTTCATTGCGCCGAGAGCAGCATCAGCATGTGCAATCATTGCATTGGGGAAGTAGTTTTCTTCAAAAGTGATACCGGTCATACCGGAGAAGATACAGGTAACCTGGCATGAGTAGCAAAGTCTACATTTTGAAGGATCCCATGATTTTCCATGTTCCAGGACTTTATGAGCGTCTCTTGGGCAAGAATCATCACACATCTGATGGAATTTACAAGCTTTTCCAGGACATCCGTCAGTGAATTTCGGGAAACCGATTGCATCATGGGGATCGCCCCAGTGAGCCAGATGGGTAATGTATTTACCACGTTTTGACTGGCAGCCAATACCCAGCTGTTTTAAGATACCACCGTACATGGTAATGGAATGACCACGAGCATGACCCAGAACGATCATCGCGTCTGCTTCGGCAATTGCTCTACCAATGTATGTTTCTTTAAGGATCAAACCTTCGGGGATGTCAATACGGTAATCATCTTCACCAGCATAACCATCAGCGATCATAACAGGGCAACCAAAAGTCTGCTCTGTATATCCATGACGAGAAGTACCTTCCATCTGGTATTGAGCATTCGCCATGCTGTTATAAATGTGATAAGAAAGCGTAGTATCATTAACAACGTAAGGATGTCCGCCACAGGCTTTAACTTCTTCTACGATGGCTGCAATATATTCAGGACGAAGAATCGCAGTACGGTTCCACTCACCATAATGGATTTTGATGGCAACTTCATCGCCTTTGTCAAAACATTCGTTCATTTTTGATTCATAGAACAAATCTTTTGCTTTGCAGATCATTGACTCTGTCCAGTTAGTTGCATTTGCTTCTGCAAACCAAACCGGTGCAGGACCAGATTCAGTGAAGGGAGCCCAAGTGTGTTTGGGGGGATTCCAGCTTTTTGCCTGATAAGTTTCTCGGCCACCGATAACTGGCCCTGTCATTTCAACCCATTTGGTCGGTTCGCATTCATAATCGGCCATTGTTTTCTTTCCTCCTCGCTTTTTAATTCATGATTAGCATTAGTGATTTTGAGAAATAATACATACATCATCCATAAACGACAAGTCTCTTTCTTTCCCTCCTTTTTCATTTTTGGTTATGTATCAAATCAGTTTTGGTATTTAACACAAAAACTTTTACCTATCAACCCCAAAAATTAGCAAGTTATATGCCATTCTTATTGTTACTGTGGGATCGGTTGTAATTTATTGTGTTATACATAATCTAAGTAGTTATAAAAACTACTTTTAAAATAAAAAGTCAACAAGAATTTTTTATTGATTGTATGAATGCGCTTTTATTTTTCTAAAGCTTGAATGGGGTAAATATACACTCTGCCGGCAACGCCAAAGCCAAGAAACTGCATTTGCAGGTATTGAAGAGCGAATAAGGTGAATTGGGGCCAATTGGGAACAATGACCCCAATTGGCCATTGCTGTATTATATTGCCGGTTATAAGTAATTAATAATGCGCGGGATATTTCTTTGTAATGGTTCCGGCTAAATAATTTTCTCATTTTTTCAAACTTCATGAGTTATCTTTTTCCCCATCCAGCCCCAAGAAAAGAATCGGGTTAAATATCGGTTAGATAGATGGAATTTGTTCTGAATCAGTGAGGTATTTGGCTCCATTGCCTTATTTATAAATATTCAGAAAAGTTTCATAACCCATATTAATTTTTAACTTGACAAGTGATTATACATCAGTCTAAAGAGACAAATAATTATTAATTCAATGCGTTAAAATGCATGTAATTTTTAAGGCAAGGAGAGAAAGGAAAAATTATATCGAGTCCCGATGCAAAGGCATGGATATTGCTTGTTTTCGATATAAGCATTTTTTTGACAACACCCGAGATTTAAATATATATAATATGGTTCTACTTCAGTTGGCTGTGGCACAAGAGTTGGTAAGTTCTTAAAGATGGTAGTACAGTGGTAGTTTATAACTTTTATAACATTATTTAAAAAGGGGGAAAGAAATGACATTAGCACTTCTCGTATTAATCGCAGTAATGTGGATACCGGTAGCCTTTACCAATTTAGGCCAGGGCGAAGGAAAAAGTACAGGTTTCGCAGCAGCCATGGTTGGTGGAATCGTTGTAGTCGGCGCCATCCTTCAAGCCGCAGTTTTTAAAGATGCCTTTACTGCAGGCCTGTTGTTTGCTCACGGTATTCTTTATTGCTGTATTGCTCATGCACTGCTTACCGGTGTTGAAGATCTGAGAACTGTTGCCAACGTAAGTTTAACTGTTGCAATCATCTCTGCCATTTACATGCTCATCTGGTTTGCTGGTCCGGAAGCAATGAGAAGCAATTATTTCGGATTCTGCGCTGCCGGTTACGTCGTACTCACACTTGAAGTATGGGGTGCCTTCTATGGTAAATTTTCAGCCAAACTGCTTGCACTCTCTTTGCTGGCATGGGCTGTTATCGGACTTTGGATTCCGGCGTTCTTGTTAATGATGGGAAAACCGCTTCCATTCTAATCGATTAAATTTCAAATTGATTCGATAATATACGCAAAAGAAGCGATTCTGACGATGTCAGGATCGCTTCTTTTTTTTTAATCCTCTTCTGAGAAAAGATTGTACTTATGAATTTTCTTATAGAGAGTTTTCCGGTGGATACCCAGGATTTCCGCTGCCTTTGATTGATGACCGCCGGTCTCATCAAGAACCGCCAAAATATGATCCTTTTCCATCTGCTCCAGGGTTTTGCTCGACTGAGTGCGAACTTTCTTATTTCTGGAAAGGTGTTCAGGCAGATCACCGGGGAGGATAATATCAGAGTCCATGAACAGCATTGCTTTCGTGATAACTGATTTTAATTCTCTTACATTTCCGGGCCAGGAATATTCAGTCAATATTTGAGACGCCTCGTCGGAAATTTTTATTTTTGTATCCCTGGTATTGTAAAGTTGGAGCATATATTGGGCCAGAGGGATAATGTCCGGCTGTCGGTTTCTCAGGGGGGGGAGTGTCAAGGAAATGACATCCATCCGATACAGCAGGTCTTTTCTCATTAAACCTTTTTCCACAGCTTCATGCAGGTTGATATTTGTTGCAAGAATAATTCGGGCATCAACTGAAACTTCTTTTGTTTCACCGACCCGCCGGAATTTACCGGTTTCCAGGAATCTTAAAAATTTTTTTTGCAGTTCAAGGTCAATATTTCCAATTTCATCAAGGAAAAGGGTTCCGCCGTTGCTTTTTTCAACCAGACCCTCTTTTTTTTCAGTGGCACCGGAAAAAGAGCCCTTCCCATGTCCGTATAACTCACTCTCAGCAAGATTGTGGTTTAGCATCCCGCAGTCCAGTGTGATAAACGGTCCTTTCCTCCGGTTACTGCAGGCATGGATTTGAGTGGCCAGAACATCTTTGCCGGCACCTGTTTCTCCCTGGATCAGAATGGTACTGTCAGTTGGAGCAACTTTATCTATGACCGTATAAATTTTCTGCATTTCAGGAGCAGGGCATTGAATAAATTTTTTATCTTCATGCCGGACTGTGCCGATGTGATCATCCGATGGTTCCTGATTTGACTTATTATCATCAATGACCTGCCGTGCCAGAAAAAGAAGTTCATCCAGCTTAAAGGGTTTGGTAATATAATCCCTGGCACCGAGCTTAATCGATTCAATGGCTGATTTTATTTCACCGTGTCCGGTAATCATGATGACTTCTGTGGAGGAAGATTTTTGTTTGATGTTCCGAAGGGTTTCAATACCGTTCATTTTCGGTAGCTTAAGATCTAAAAATATCAGGTCAAATTTTTCTTTTTCGGCAATTTTCAGTCCATCTTCTCCACTCGTGGCTGTTGTCACTTCAAAGCCTTCCTCTGAAAATTCATTCCGTATCAAGTGAAGAATATATTTTTCATCATCAATGGCCAGTATTTTTCCCGATGTCATCTTGGGATCTCCTTATTTAGTTCTGTCGGATATTCTTTGAAATCAATAAATGGAAATAGTAAATCAGGACAAAATTGCCGGAAACTTCAGTATGATTATGGTTCCATGCTCTATTTCCATGGCGCGTGATGAACGAATCTCTCCCTTGTGATGTTGAATGATTGTGGAGCATACGGTCAGATCAAGTGTCATCCCATCTTCAACACCTTGTTCATGAACGGGCAGGGAATTTAAATTCCGTTCGCTCAACTCATCTGACAGCAGATTGTCCGGATCGGGAATCAATATTTCTATCCGCTCCCCGTCATTTCTGGCAACCACACGGAACTCCTTCCCGGTTTCAGAAAAGCGAAATAAATTTTTAAACAAGTGAAGAAATAAATGTTTCAGCTGAAGTTCATTTCCGCTGATGATATTAAAACCTTTAATCAAATAGTTTTCAAAATTAATTTTGACATTGTTGTCTTTGGCATTTTGTCTTATCAGGACCAGGGTTTCTTTTATAATTTTATGGATTTCAAGCAGCTCATATTCATCTGATGAGTTATGGGTGAATTCCCGGAGACGTTCGATGATTTCCTTGCACCGATAGGCTTCGTTATTGATAATCATCAGATATTCCCAGAAGGATTTGTAAGTATGGTTTCTCTGGGACTGATCCATTTTCTTCAACCGTTTGAGCAGACCTTCAGAAAATCCGGCAATGGATGTCAAGGGATTGTTGATTTCATGTGCGATACCGGTTCCTAAAAATCCAACGGTTGCCATGCGGTGAGCCTGCATCAATTTAAAATCATATTTTTTTCTTTCAGTGACATCCCGCATCACCAGGAGAATTTCATCCACCTTTCCAAATTGGTTTTGAATAGGGGATATTGTCCATTCATAATATTTGCCGGCCAGAGCTCCCTTTTTATAAAATTTTTCTCCACTCAGGGTTTCCTTTGATTCCCTGGCTTTCAGAGCCGGGCAGTTCCGGCAGACTGAATTCATTCCATGAAAGACCTCATAACATTTGCCTTTTTTGCCATTAAGTACGGGGAATATTTGTTTTTGGATATGATTTGCGTAAATAATGTTCAAGTCCCTGTCCAGAATGGCAAGCCCGCTGTCCATACTGTTAATCACCGCTTCCAGTCGGTTATGCCTATGGGCCAGCTTCAGATTGAGATTTTCTAGTTCTTTGATTTTTGAACGAACCTGTTTAAAGTAGCCAATTTTAGAATGGCCAAGCCCTTTAAAGTCGGTAAAAGATGGTTTTAATTTTTCATTCATTTACCATACCTCTTTATATAGAGCCTCAATTTCAACGGTTGAATATGAGCGCGGATTGGTCTGCATGCAAATATCATCCTGGGCCATTTTTGCCATAACCGGTACATCCTTCAGATCAACACCTAACTTTGAAAGGCGTGTGGGAAGCCCAAGTTCATCAATAAGGGCTTTCACTTTTTCAGGAGCATGTAAAACCGCTTCTTCAAATTTCATTCCGCGCAATTCCAGCCCCATTGTCTTGGCAATATAAACAAATTTGGGAACAGCATGGTACAGGTTCTGGTTTATCACTGCAGGCAGAATTACTGAATTGACCAGCCCGTGGTGCAGATCATACAATCCCCCAAGCGGGTGGGACAAGGCGTGAACTGCTCCTAAAATTGCATTGGAAAATGCCATACCCGCTTCAAGGGAGGCAATGGCCATTCCCTCCAGGGCAGTAATATCTTTTGTTTTTGTTGCATTGACCAGGTGTTTTGATACCAGTTCAATGGAATGGATGGCATGGGGATCCGTCATGGGCCAGGACAGAGACGATACATAGGCTTCAATGGCATGGGTAAGCGCATCCATTCCAGTGGCTGCAATCAATTCAGAGGGCAGGGTGCTTAAAAGTTCAGGATCGATCAGAGATATATCCGGCATGATGGCCCGGCTGAGGATGCACAGTTTTTTTTTGTCCTTGATGTCAAGGATAACGGAAAATTGGCTGATATCAGCGCCGGTTCCGGCAGTCGTCGGGACACAGATCAGCGGTGGAACCGGGTGGTCCACTAGATTACATCCAACAAATTCATGGATGTTTCCTTGATTCGTTGCCAGGATGGCAATGCCTTTGGCAGTATCAATGGGGCTTCCACCTCCGACGGCGACAATTACATCGCAATCTTCTTTTAAATAAAGTTGAAGTCCCTGGTCAATTTGAAAGTCCCGGGGGTTGGATACAACATTGTCATAAACAACATAGTTCAACCGTTCCTGTTTGAGATATTTAAGGCAGTTATTAAACCAAGGCGTTTTCATTACACCGGGATCTGTAACCACAAGAACTTTCTCTCCGCCAAGGCGGGCTGCACATTGCCCGACCTTGGAAAGTGACTGCCGTCCAAAAATTATTTCAGGGATATCAAATTTTAGTATATTTTCATCCTGAGTATGCATAGATTTCCAATTCTTAAATGATTCGACTGCCAGTGTCCTATGAACTTAAACCTTTAGACAAAATATTTCAATTTAAAATTTTTTTTACAGCTGTAATTTTCCCGGGGAATGCAGTGGATTCATAAAAATTAAAAATATAAATGCCGGCGGTATAAAAGATGTGCGGAATTTAAATGCGTTTCGTACGGTAGCGGCGAGGTAGGAGGATGAAGCGGCTGTTATCAATATAGTAAACAGGCCGCTTCATTTTTATTTTAGAAAATTGTTAACGAGCTTATTCAGCACTTGTCGGATCAATCATTCGTTTGACTTCTGAAATACTGTTCGCCGGAAACCCACCTTGCTTAGCATGTTCTGCAACCATTTCCTTATTCGGGGCAATATATATGCAATAGATTTTATCATCTGTTACATAGCTTTGTACCCATTGAATCTGGGGGCCTAAACCACTTAAAACCTGGCAGGATTTTTGAGAAATTCCTTGAACTTCATCATTTGTAAGCTTTCCGGCTCCGGGCAATTCACGTTCGATGACATACTTAGGCATTTTTATCTCCTTTGATATTAGGTGTTAGTCACGACAGTCTTAAATATATAGTCAGTTTTATTTTAAAACAAGTATAAAAGGAAATTAAATATTCAAGCGGTTATGAACAATCTTTGGTAACAGCGGATGAGGATTCAAATGCTTGATGCATCCCCACCAGACCCCTGCCTGGTAAGATAACTGTTCTAAAGTAAAAAAGAAGATAAAGGTAAACGGATTCATCCGGGCCTGTTTTATAATATATTCGGCTGTGGCGGTAATCAGGTGCATCGTCAAAATAACAGCGGCTGCCTTGGGAAAGAACGGCAGAAGCAGAATAGCAGGGATCAGATAATATCGGGATATGAAATTGCAGCAGTGATAGGATAAGGACAGGTAGCTTCGAATCACTGCATAACATATTGCAAAAAAGCCAATGGGCAGCTTGCGCCTGGCAAGAGCTTGGTGCCGCCGGGCTGCATCGGCCAGAAATATGCCAAAGGACAGTATCAGCGGAATTGCGCTCTGAAAAATTAAAGCTGCCGACACCAATATCCAAAACAGGGATTCATGAGGAGGAAGAAACAACTTCTTTTTTCTGTCAGAATGAATCTTCTGCAATAATGGTTCACTGGTCCCATAATCAAAGCGTCTTGAACAAAAAGGCCAAAGGTTGTTCCTGTGTTTGTGAAACACTCTTCCCACAGGACGGTATTCAAGTTTTGCCTGGCTGTTTTGAAGCCTCCATGAAAAATCTACATCTTCTCCAACATGAAGTTCTTCTTTGAGACCTCCAAGGTCAAGAAATAATTTTCGCCTGACCAGAAAATTGCACGTGGGAACATAAAAAAACTGTTCCTCTTTGATGGATCGTTTGAAAAGAGAGCTGATTTGTAATGCGGATTTTACTTTTTCATACTGATCCAGTTTTTTTTCATTATAGTATGAATCTACAAAGCCGCCCAGGGCTCCAAGAGAAGTATCTCTGAATGCAGGAACAAGTTGTTTGAGCCACAACGGATCTGCAAGGCAATCGGAATCGATAAAGGCCAGAATTTCTCCGGATGCTTCTGATGCTGCTCGATTACGGCAAAAGGATGCCTGGCTGTTCTTTGTAAGTTCAATTAATTTTACGTTGGAAAATTTTTTTATAACTTCCGGGGTATTGTCCTGGGATGCATCATCAACAACGATAATTTCAGTCTTTTCTTTGGGATATTCCAGTTTTTCAATAGATTCCAGACATGCCCTGATATCTTGGGGTCGGTTTCTCACCGGAATAATGATCGAAACAGAGGGCAGGTCCTCGTCTTTTAAATCGGGGAATCCTCTAACTTCAAAAAAACATTTGCGAACCAGATCGTCCAGAAATAATTCAATCTGCTGGATAGTGAATTGGGGAAGATTTTCCGCAATTTCATTTATTGAAAAATATTCAGTGGATTTAAACTGGTTTAGAACAGGTTCCCAGAAACGGTTGATGTAGACGGCCTTAAGCGGGTAGGAAAGAATCAATACAGGCTGACCATCGGGCAGTTTTTTATACTGCACCGATGATCTAAGCCTGTATTCAAGCGGTGCATCAGACAGATTTTTCTGATTCAATAAATTCGTTCTCCTTTAGAAAGTTAAGGATACCTTCTACTTGTGAATCAACACTGCCGGTAAGCATTTCTCCTTTTTTCTCAACATTACTTCCAACAAGAAGTTGAAGTATACGATCAAAAGAATGCATACTGCTGTCTGGTGCTTTAATGATTTTCGTTCTCGGTCTTGCCTGATAAACCCGTTTACTGGTCATTTTTTCAGCCACAAGCTGCAGATCAATATCCGGTGTGCGGACAGTGTAAGCATCAGCCTGTTTTCTTGCTTCGACCGTTGGCAGCCTCAGTTCAGCGCCAAGATCCACGCTGAAGACAGCCGGAAGAGAGCATTCAATTATTTCTCGAACGCCGCGCCCGGCACTTCTCTGAACTTTAACCTTGTTGCTGCCTGCATCAAAGGAAAGATCCGTGATTGCAGATACAAACGGCAGGTTAAGTTTCTGGGCCACAAGGGCGCCAACCTGTCCGCTGGCCTTGTCCATGGATTCTTTCCCGCACAAAATCACATCGGCATTCAAAGACTTTGCAGTTTTTGCAATCAGGTCTGCTTTTACCCAGGGATCGGGCTGCATCAAGGGATTGTTGTCTTTTTGTCCGTTAAAAGGCACCTGATAAAGTTGATCAGCACCGGTGGCAAGGCATCGCCGAACTTCATTTTCAGCGATCATGTCCCCAAGTGTTAGAAGATCAACTTCTGAACCGGCAACACTGTCCTTAAGGCGTAAAGCAAGCTCAATGGCAGCTTCGTCGTAAGGATTGACCCGGTAAATGGAATCTTCAGGATTTAAATAGAGCTTATCCGTATCGGTTCCGGTCCTGGTATACGTATAACGAATTTGTTTCGCACAAACGATGGTTTTCATTTTTTCCTCATAAAGTTTGTTGCATGCTGTATGTAGTCAAGCAATTATTTGATTGCATCAGCTACAATGTCAATAACATCGGCCACTTCGGGTAGGTTGTCTCTTTCCAGAGATTTCACTCCGTCATCCAGCATGACCAGACAATAGGGGCAGGATGTTCCGACAATGTCAACACCTGCATCAACAACCTCTTCAGCCCGAAGCACGTTGATGTTTTGTCCGCTGCCTTCATGAAGCCACATTCTTCCACCGCCGCCGCCGCAGCAGAACCCGTTTTCTTTGTTGCGTTTGAGTTCTTTAATCTCGGTTCCGGGAACAGCCTGGCAGATTTCTCTGGGCGGTTGATATACTTCATTGTAACGTCCAAGGTAACATGCATCGTGAATGGTTATTTTATCAGCAACCGGGTATTTTAAATCAAGTTTGCTCTGACGAATCAGATCCATAACATATTCAGTCGCATGAACGACCGGAATGTCACATCCCAGTTCAGGATATTCATTTTTAAGGGTGTTCAGGCAATGGGGACACAGGGTCACGATCTTTTTAACATTATATTTTTTAAACTGATCGATATTCTGTTTTGCCAGTTTCTGGTACAGGGTCTCTTCACCAAGTCTTCTGGCAGGATCACCACAGCAAAGCTCTTCATGTCCCAAAATACCGAATTTGATATCGGCGGATTTCAGGATCTTAGCCATTGCCAGGGCAGTTTCCTGGTTCCTCGGATGGAACGCGCCTGAACAGCCGACAAAGAACAGTACTTCGGCATCTTCCACTTTACTGATATGTGGAATATCCCGGTGCATGGCCCAGTCAGAACGATGGGCAACACCCTTGCCCTGAACATCACCAAACAGTTCAAGGTCACGGATCATCGGTTTTGCCTCTGAAGGCAGTTCAGCTTTACCCATGACAAGATGCCGTCGCATTTCGACAATTTTATCCATGGCTTCTACAAATACCGGGCAATGCTCAACACATGCCATACAGGTTGTGCAGTCCCAGATTTCCTGATTTGTAATGGTCTCTTCAAGAAGTGATTTTGTAGCGGTTTTGGACAAAAAGTTCTGTGCACCTGCTGCATTTTCAGCATGTTCAAGAATCTTACGGATCACTTTCCTCGGAGACAGGGCTTTTCCGGAAATGGCTGCCGGGCAGTTTTCTTCACACCGACCGCAGGAGACACAGGATTCAACCTCAAGAAGCTGTTTCCAGGAAAAGTCTTCAGCAGTAGCTGCACCGGTTTCTCCGTTAAGGGGATCAATCTGTCTCAGTGCTGCTTTCGGACCTTGTTTTCTGTAAAATACATTCAAGGGGGAAGCAAACACATGGCGCATGAATGTGTAAGGAATCGTTGCAAAAAAGAAGAGCACTGCAAAGAAATGAAGACGGATCATCATTTGCATAAACAGTGGTGAAGCAGGTGTGCCGATGGATAAAATCCATCCAAGAGGAGATGCCAAAATGGGTGAATTCCCGGCAATGCTGAGTCGGGTTGACTCTGCCAGAAAACCGCTGACCAGAACGATCAGCAAAACTAAAATAGGCATTAGTGTTTGTTTCGGACCATCCGCATCCCTTAACCCGATTCGGCGTACAAGCAGGTATAGGACACCGGCCAGCATGACTGCTCCTGCAGCTTCCTGAATGAATGACAGAATATAAGCAGGTATGCCGGGGATGGAAAATCCGAGCTGTGCAAGGATAATCACCAGCATGGGCAGTACAAAGGCCCACAATACAGCGAGATGGGCCATGCCGACATGGGGTCGTTTAAGAATTTCGGCATGCTTGACAAGATAGTCGAATATCCCGCGCCAGCTGCCGGAAACGTTATTTTGTTTGTTCTTTCTCCATATAGACCAGCGCCTTAGAAGGCCTCTGATCATTATAATGAAGACCGTCGCGACAAGTAATGTATCAAATGAAGTTAATAAATTTTTCAAGGCTAATCTCTTTCAGCTTTCGTTATTTGAATCAAACTATTTCTTGGCATTTGGCATCAAAAACCGTCCAAACAGCAGAAACACGATAAACGCGGCAAACAGCAGATGAGTAAACGCAATATCTACTCCGGTACCGGCTGTATCTGCGTGCATATATCCCCACATGGCGTTTTTCAAGTTTGGATCATGGCATTTGTAACAGTCCTGATCAACAATCGCTTCCGTTTCACCATGAGCTCCTGCTCCCTGATGACATCCAAGGCAGTTATCCATATTATAATTTTTCCCGAAATCCGCTTTTTTATGGGAAGCGACACGGGAAGTGGAAAACATAGAAAACAAGTCGTTCTTCTCTGTTTTCGTTTCATGACAATTGCTGCAGTTCACAGGCTCAACGCCTTCGCCTTCCATATGTTCATCACCTTTAATGCTGGTGTGACATTCCACGCAGCTGGCATTTTTAGCGTGGGCGGAAGCCGCAAACATTTCAGGGTTGATTGTAAGTGAACTTTCTTCAGCCTCAGAACTGTGACATTCCATGCATTCCTCTGCCGAATAACCTTCCTCGTCTGCAAAGGCTACGGCAGGGAAGACAAACGCTCCGGTGATAAGAAACAGTCCCAGGAGACAACATCCTATTATATTCGTCATTTTATATTTCATATTATCCTTCCTCTATCCGAGATATTACCCGCGGAAGAATCTCATGCAGATCACCGACTACTCCCAGATCAGCGAACCTGAACATTCTGGCTCGGGGATTCTGGTCGATGGCAATGACATTGTGAGCTTTTTCCATTCCGGCAGTATACTCATTGGCACCGGAAATACCGCAGTTAATAATCAATCGTGGCGCCACATATTTACCTGTCTGTCCGATCTGTCTTTCATAAGGCAAAAGGCCCCAGTCAATAATGGGCCGGGTTGCACCGACAGTTCCGCGGATGGCTTTTGCCATTTGATGAATAACGTTAAATTCTTCACCTTTGCCGGCACCACGACCGGCTGCCACTATAATATCCGCTTCTTCAAGATCAAGATCCTCAGGAGCCGCTTCAATGACTTCCGCTACTTTGGTTTTCAAAGCGTCGGAAGATACTTCAGGAGTGATCACTGTCACCTCGGCTGCTTTGTCCATGTCCGGTTCCGTATCAAAGAGTACGGGGGGCATGTAAGAAACAAGTGGTGGTGCGTCTTTCCATTGAAGAGAAATCTGTTCAAAAATATATCCGTTTGCAAGCGGACGAACAGCAGTTGCCTCACCACCCGGATCCATGTGAAAATCCATTGCACGTGTTACCAGGCTGGAATTTATAATTGCCGCCAGACGCGGTAAAAGATCGTCTGTTTCAGCAGTCTGGGCGCAAAGAACGCAGGTCGGCTTTTCAGCCTGAACTGCGTTGAGTACCGCCTGGGTAAAATATTCACCCTGGTACCGCGCCATATTATCGTCAGTAATATTCAGAACCCGGCTTACCCCATAGGAACCCAGTGTCGCCACTTCCTCTTTGGGAATGCTTCCAAGAGCAACAGCCGTCACTTTTCCTTCGCCTCCAAGTTCCGAGATCAGCCGGCGGGCTTCGGCGGTCAGGCCGAAGGTGGGCGCTTCAATGCTTCCTTCTCGTTGTTGGACCAATATCCAGATGTCACAAACCATGGTCTCTCCTATATCTTTCTTCCGATACGATGACCTTCAATGATGGCCATGTCGGTTTTTCTCGGGGCCACGCAGTCGCCCACCCGGTATAGTTCCTTTACCTTGCCTTTAAGCGCATAGTAAAGACTGTCCTCAGCCACATGCCCGGCGATCAGAACAACAGTATCGTATCCGTCGAAATCAATCAGTTCGTTGGAATAGACATTGAGTCCTTTTACCAGGGTTCCTTGTATTTCAAGTACAGCAATATCCGGTGTATAGGTAACACCCTTGCGCGCCAGTCTTTGTCTGGTAAGATACAGATCCTGAAGCGGACCCAGGGCAGAGCCGATGAACAGCGATGCTGTAATCATGTGAACTTTTTTACCCTGATCTACAAGCAGTTCCGCAGTTCCTGTCGCCTGATGATGTCCGTCCAGATCAACAATCAGGACCTTGTCTCCTGCCTCATATTTTCCGGTCAGAAGATCATAGGACGTTATAACATCCGGTGCTGAATATTCACCGCCGAACGGTTTTTCTTTTGGCATGGAACCCGTTGCAATAACAACGACATCCGGATCTTCTTTGAGGATCATTTCTTCATCAGCTTCAACACCGAGACGCATATCAAAATCCAGTTTGTTGAGCTGGCTTACCAGGAAACGCGTTACACCGGTAATTTCCTGGCGGCCTTGCGCTTTTCCGGCAATGATATTCTGTCCGCCGACATCATCTGCTTTTTCAAACAGGGTGACCTTGTGTTTTCTCAAGGTCGCAACACGTGTGACTTCAAGACCTGCAGGACCACCGCCGACAACAACGACTTTCTTTGGTGTATCTGTCGGGACAAGGGTGCCCATGCCAAGTTTTGCTTCTCTTCCAACCGCCGGGTTGTGCATACAACCCAGTTTGTGTCCAAGACCCATTCTGGCAATACAGCCCTGGTTGCAGGCAATACAGTTTCTGATATCATCAATTCTGCCCTGCATGGCCTTGTTCGGCAGTTCAGGATCTGCGATCAACGCTCGAACCATACCGATCATGTCTGCCTGGCCGTCTGCTAGAATTTTTTCAGCCAGATGAGGATCGTTGATCCGGTTGGTACAGAATACCGGCAGGCTGATAACAGAACGGATACCGGCAGCAAGCGGTGCGGTATATGCCAGCGGCGTATGCATGGATCCTTCAACCAGGTACAGGTTGTAGAAGGTTCCGACACTTAAATCCATAAAATCGAGATTGCCTTCCTGGTCAAACCGTTTGGCTATTTCTTTAGCGTCTTCATGAGTCAATCCGCCTTTGGGATGCATTTCATCTGCATTGAGCCGGACACCCAGTACAAAATCCCGGCCGATGGCCTTTCTGATGCCTTCGTTGACCTCAAGAGCGAACCTCATACGGTTTTCGAGACTTCCGCCGTATTCGTCTTCACGATGATTGGTCAGCGGAGATAGAAACTGTCGAACCAGAGAACTGTGGCCAAGCTGAATTTCAATACCGTCAAATCCGCCTTCAACGGCATTAACAGCACTCTTGGCAAAGTATTCAACACATTCTTTGATCTCTTCAATTTCCATTTCCTTGCAGGTTTCCTTGAAAATCGGATCTTTTCCTGCAGAAGGGCCCCAGACCGGAAGGCGGGAAATTTTGCTGTCTCCCTGCATTCCGTTGTGATTTAACTGGGCGAAAATTTTACCGTCATATTCATGAATCGCTTTGGTCAGCTTCTGGAATCCGGGAATGGTTTCCGGTAAGTAAGCATCTACCAGTTTATCATAAGGATGATCAGTTGGATGTACGCCCATCTCCTCAGTGGTGACGAGCCCGCATCCGCCTTTAGTTCGTTCCTGATAGTAAGCGATATGTCGGTCGCTGATCAGGTTGTCTACCGCGTAATTGGTCATGTGGGGTGCAAAATGGAGCCTGTTAGGGATCACCACGGAACCAATTTTAAACGGTGAAAACAGATACTTGAATTCACTCACAACAGTTCCCCCACATTTCTTCCTTCGATTATTGCCATATCAATACCTCTTGGTGCAACACAATCACCTGTACGGTAAACCTCTTTGACCTGTCCTTTGATCTCTTTATAGAGAGCATCAACAGCCTTACTGCCCACATCAAGGACAACCGTATCGTAATCCGTATAAAGGATTTCCTCGTTGGTGTATACGTCGCGCGCTTTAACCTGTTTATCTTTATCGTTTATCTCTAGAATATCCACGTCCGTGGTAAAGGTCGCACCCATTTGAAGCAGGCGCTGCCGTCCTAAATACAGTTCACCACGCGGTGCCAGCTCAATACCGATGAAAAGGTCGCTGGTAATAATGTCTACCTTTTTACCCTGACCGGCAATGAGTTCTGCTGTTGCCATGGCAAAATGACCGCCGCTTTCATCAATGACAAGAACCTTATCACCGACGGGCTGTTTACCTTCAATGACATCCCACCCAGTAATAACAAATGGTTTGCTGTATTTTCCATCAAAGGGTTTGTCAATAGGAACGGAGCCTGTGGCAACGACCACGACATCCGGTTTTTCCTTCTGGATCAGTTTTGCTGTGACGTTTACCCCGGTATGAACCGGAACTTTCAGCGTATCCAGACGATGCTTCAGATAGCGTACCACACCTGGAATTAATCCACGGCCCGGACGTTTTCCGATCATATTCACCTGGCCGCCGACTTCTTTATTCTTTTCATAAAGACTGACGTCATGTCCGCGTTCACATGCCACACGTGCAACTTCCATCCCGGATGGCCCTGCACCGACAACCATGACTTTTTTCTTTTTGGCTGCTTTTTCCAGGGTTTTCTTTCCGGTCATCGGTTCTTTGCCGACTTCAGGATTCTGGATACATCCCAGACGTTTGGACTGGTTCAGTCTTCCGACACATCCTTTGTTGTCTTTGACACAATACCGGATGTCTTCGATTTTACCTTCTTTGGCCTTGTTGGGTGCATCCGGGTCACTGATCAGCATTCTGACAAAAGCGGTTGCATCGGTTTTGCCTTCTTTAATAAGGGTGTCGGCTTTGCCGGGAAAACCGATCTGGTAGCTGGCAAATACCGGAAGGCTTACACCGCCTTTAATAGCGGCGGTCGCATCAATTGAAACGCCGAAAGGAATGTATCTGGACGGCATGATCATGTGAAGATTGAAATAAGTACCGATTGAGACGTTTATAAAATCAATCTGCCCGGTTTTTTCGAGCATCTGGGCCATGGGTACGGATTCTTCAATCGTGATGCCGCCATAAAACATTTCGTCTGCAGAAAGAAGGACACCGACGGGATAATCTTTGCCGACTGCTTTCCGGACCGCGTCTACAACCTGAAGAGGCAAACGCATCCGGTTCTCTATGCTGCCGCCGTATTCATCAGTCCTGTGGTTGCAGATGGGGGATAGAAATTGTCTGAGAAGGGATTCGGGTCCCATGTCAATTTCTATGCCGTCAAAGCCACATTCTTTAACCCGTTTGGCTGATTTGACAAATGCGTCAATCAGTTCGGTCATGTCTTCGGGTTCCATGGGTTTGCAGGTCTCTCCAAACACGACATCAGAAACAGCAGATGGTCCCCAGGTTGCATACCGGGTGATAAGCCCGCTGCCCTGGAATCCGTGATGGTTTAACTGAGCAAACACGCGGGTGTCGAATTCATGGACTGCGTCAGTTAGTTGGTTTAATTTCTTAGTGGCGACCGGGTCCTGTAGGTTAATCAGCGTTTCCCAAGGCCGATCGTTCGGATGGACAGTCAGTTCACCAACCGTGATCAATCCGCATCCCCCCTGGGCACGCCGACGGTAATAGGCAATATGACGGTCGTGGATTGCGCCGCCTTTGCCGAAATTAGTCCGGTGAGCCTGAAGGCATATACGGTTTGGTAATTCAGTGTTCCCTAATTTTAAGGGTGAAAAAAGATGTTCATACATACGTATTTCACTTTAACCGTTTAGAATTATTGTTAAGTATTCAGCTATATATTGCAGAATACGTTTTCCTGCCGCATACTATCAAAAGTTCAAAAAGCAAGCCGTAGCAAGATTGTTTGGCTGAGTTTTAGAGCAAACAATGTGCCACCATAGCAAAGATCAAAAAAAAAATAAACAAATTAGTTCAATCCGATTCTAAAAAAAATAAAAAAGAACTAAAAACATATTGTTTTTACTATAGAAAAACAGAACAATGCCAGCCAGCCTTCTTTACTCAGACTGCTTTTTTTTTCATGCTTATATTTTTTTTTGCTAATTCAAAATATTTTTTTTACAAAATTTGGGAAAAAACACCCCACTCTGTTTTTATATATCCAATAAGTATCTAATAAAATAAATATAATTTCAATATTTTTTTTTGGGGGCACATGGGGTAAAAACTCCTTTTTTAAATTCCTTATTAATTCACGCATGTTTTCTGATGTGGGCATGGCAAATTTAGCCGGCTTGTGAGATAATTATGCATTGTATTTTCTAAAGGAGCGGCTTATTGTCCTTTGCATTGCCGTGCTATTTAAATGGTTTATGAAAACAATATGGTTTAAACAGGTGTCCCATAAAAAAAAAATTAAAAAAGCATGTGACCAAATTGTTCATATCGGCCTGAAATTCCCTGTCAGCGCAAAACTTATGATTACGAACACCTGTAATCTTCGCTGCCCGCATTGCCTGCCGGAAAGTCGATGTGATGAAACACCTTCCCATGTCCGGACTCAGGCAATCTATAATTTGATAAGGCAGTTTCATGATTTGGGCGTTCGACAAATCTGTCTGACCGGCGGAGAACCCCTGCTGCACCCGGACTGGTATCATATTTTATCGTTTACCTGCGGCCTGAAAAATATCAATCGTGTGACGTTGCAGACCAATGCAACCCTGTTGAATTCAGATAGTATTCAATCGCTATGTTCCATTGGATCCGAAGAATTGCTCATACAGATCAGTCTTGAAGGGGCAAGCCCTGCCACCAATGACACGATCCGGGGAACCGGCAGTTTTAATAAAATTGTAAATGCACTGGAAATGTTGTCCCGGGCCGGCCTGGGCCGGCAGGTTGTTGTGGCATTTACCGAAATGCGACATAATATTGATGAACTCCCCGATGTGCTGCGCCTTCTGGATGACCTCCAGATCGGCCGCCTGGTCACCGGCACCCTGGTTTCAGGCGGGCGTGCTGCTGAAACGAATCAAATCTCATTGCCAAGCCCAGAACAGTATAAGGATCTGATCAGGCGGTATCAGTGTGATGATCAGTTTAAAACACGGTATAAAAAAATGGGAAATATTGCAGCAATTGAATGGTTTAACGGTATGAGAGAAGCTGTTGCAAGCTGTTGCAGCTGTATTGAAAATCTATATATTGATGCGTCAGGAAACATGTACCCATGCGACATGCTGATGATTCAAGAACTGGCGGTTCATCATGTATACCGGCGTCCACTGGAAGACACACTTATCGACGGCATAGAGTTGTGGAAACATCTGGCTGCTCAGCATCACAATCGAAGGCTTGGATTAAAACACTGTCAGTCATGTTCCGGAAAACTGCATTGTTCAGGCGGATGCATGGGCCGGGCATATGCAGCAACCGGTGATTTCATGGCAGTGGAAGACCGCTGCATGCTCAGAAAATCCGTATATTCATGGGAACCTTAAAAAAGATTGAACAGCATCGGGATAATTACCAGAACAATCCAGTATAAAAGGATACATATTGTTGCGGTATTTTTTTTAGTGTTGGCTGCTATGGATTGTGAAAGAGTAAACTCTTTTTCAATACAATCCTGATAAACAAACCAGCCGGCATAAAGCAAAAAAATGGAGCCAAGTAAAATAGAGCCGGCCAGTGAATCGAATTGTATAAGAGCCGGTGGTTTTTTTGTGATCAATGGTGTGAGAAAACAGACAATAATGAGAATAAAAGCAAAAAAGGTCAGAATATAGTGAATGGTATCCGTGGGGTTTTTTGTTTTATCGTTCACAACAGATCCTTTTTTTATATGGTATTATCATTGAGTTCAAACTATTCTTAATTGAAATGATAAAAAAAGTAAAATGAAAATGGGACCCGGCCAGGATAAAATAGATGCTCTGGAAAAACGACTGAAAGATATGGGTGTCCGGAAAAAGGATATTGAAGTAAAATTTATCAAATCCGGGGGCAGGGGCGGTCAGAAAGTGAACAAATCCAACAGCGGGGT
>JBNKNP010000378.1:0-3306 GCA_050293905.1 Desulfobacteraceae bacterium
ATATGTTTTTATCCAGCCTTGAAGCACTGGCGTTTTTTAAAAAAAATAAATCTGAAATAGATCTGGTGATTACTGATCAGACCATGCCTGAAAAGACCGGAATTGAACTGGCCAGGGAAATGCTGTCCATTAAAAGCGAGATCCCGGTTGTTTTATGTTCCGGTTATGCCGGAAACATTACCAAGGAAAAAGTGGATGAGATCGGTATAAAAAAATTCATTATAAAGCCTGTGACAATAGAAACGCTTGCAGGAGAGATAAAACAGTTTTTAAAGAATTAAACATAGCCCATGCAGACTTTCCCTCCTAAAAAAATTTTGATCATTGATGATGAAGCCTTTATCCGGGTCAGTTTGATCAATTTTCTTGAAGACTGCGGCTTTGTGGTTATGGATGCGGAAAATGGCCGAATAGGGCTGGAACTGTTTGAAGCGCATCATCATGATCTGATTATCTGCGATCTGGGCATGCCGGAAATGGACGGACTGGAATTCCTTGAACAGATTAACGCAAAGCAGATAAATATTCCCGTGATCATTGTTTCCGGTGCTTCAAATATTGCAGATACGGTCAAGGCATTAAAGCTGGGAGCATGGGACTATATCATCAAGCCGATCCAGGATATGAATGTTCTGCACCATTCGGTGAATAAAGCATTTGAACGGGCGGAATTTATCCGGGTAAAAAATAAATACCAGAAGGATCTTGAAAAGGCCAATACGGAATTGAAACGTTCGCTGGACATACTTGAAACCGCCCAGGACAGAATGGTCCAGTCTGAAAAGATGGCTGCTCTGGGTGAACTTGTGGCAGGCGTTGCCCATGAGATCAACACCCCGGTGGGCGTTGGTGTGACAGCCGCTTCCTTTCTTGATGTAAGAACCAATGAAATGAAGAAGCGGTATGAATCCGGGGAACTAAAAAAAAGCGATCTGGAAAAATACCTCGGGGTGGTCAGTGAGGTCTCCCATTCCATTTTAATCAATATGGAGCGTGCAGCAGAACTGATTTCAAGTTTCAAACAGGTGGCTGTGGACCAGTACAGTCAGACCCGGCGCAAGTTTAATTTAAAAGGATATATCGGTGAAATATTGCTCAGTCTTGGGCCGAAGTATAATAAAACCGGCCATACAATCACGGTCAACTGTGAAGCAGATATCGAGCTTGATTCATATCCGGGGGCATTTTCGCAGATTATCAACAACCTGGTCATGAATTCATTGATCCATGGATTTGAAAAAGTGACCCATGGAAAAATTACAATGGATATCCACCGTACTGAAGACGGATTTGTTTTTGTCTACAAGGATAACGGTAAAGGGATGAGCGCAGAAGAAAAAGTAAAGGCCTTTGATCCGTTCTACACCACCCGGCGGGGAAAGGGCGGCACCGGCCTTGGCATGTCTATTGTTTTTAATCTGGTTACTCAGACGCTCAACGGCAGCATTGTCTGTGAGAGTTCTCAAAACCGTGGCGTCCAATTGACAATGACCTTCCCGTTTTTAGAGCAAGACAACTAATCGACCATGCAGATTCTAAATCCTTCCCGGTGGTATCTTCATCCTGTTTTTATTTTTGCCTGCTCAATTTTTGCCCTGGCCACCTTTCTGGTTCTAACCGTATCCTGGTATATGGAAATCACATCTGCACTGGAAGTGATTATCTTAAAATTTCATATTGATCCTTCATCCATTTTTCCCACAAAGACCGGAATGACCATCCTTATCTTGTCAGCCTTGATTGCTGTGGTCCTCATCGGTATCCTGCTGGCATTTATTTATTATCAGAAAACAGTGGACCTGTTCAGACTCCAGCATAATTTTATTTATAATTTTACCCATGAATTAAAAACGCCGGTGACGTCTCTAAGAATTTATCTTGAAACCTTTATCCGACATCCTCTGGACCCGGCAGACGTTAAAAAATACAGTGAAAACATGCTTGAAGACATCAACCGGCTTACAGAAAATATTAATTCCATTTTAAACCTTGCCCGGATTGAAAGCCAGAATTTCGGATCTGAAGTCACCCGCGACAATCTGAAAGACCTGGTGATCCGGTTCTGTGATAAAAATGCCTCTCTCTTCCGGGATCTGGTCATTCGAATTGACGATCGGTCAAAAGATCCGTTGATTTATCCGGTGAACCTGTTTCTTTTTGAAATGCTGCTGATGAATATTATTTCCAATGCCATAAAATACAATGACTCAAAAACGCCGGCATTAACAATACGGTTCAATCAGTACATTCAAAAAGTGACCATGGAATTTATTGATAACGGAATCGGTGTGGACAAGGCGGAAGCCAAAAAAATATTCAGAAAATTTTACCAGGCAAACCGGGATAAAAGCAATGATGTATCCGGATCGGGTCTTGGCCTTTACCTGGTTTCAAGCATTGCTGCGATCCATGGCTGGCGGGCGTCGGTAACAAGCAATGGAAAGGGAAAGGGGGCTACGTTCAAAATAACCATTCCCAAGGCAAGCCTTACCTATCTCAGGGAGAAAAACATATGGAAACGTCTGAAAAAAAGCGTATTCTGGTCATAGAGGATGAAGTCCATATCGCCGATGGTATCCGGCTGAATCTTTCCATACAGGGATATGCGGTTCAAATTGCTCCTGACGGTATAGCCGGCCTTGAAAAATGGCGGTCATGGCAGCCGGACCTCATTGTTCTGGATATCATGCTCCCCATGATTGATGGATTTTCAATTCTGAAAACCATTCGGCAGAAAGATGAAAAAATTCCAGTGCTGATACTTTCTGCCAGAGGAGATACCAAAGATAAAGTTAAAGGACTTAAATATGGTGTGGATGATTATCTGTCAAAACCCTTTGATTTAGAAGAATTCTTATTGCGGGTTGAGCGGCTGTTAAAAAAAAAGCAATGGTATGAGGATGACATGAAAAAGAAATCCGATACCTATGCCATGTATAGTGGAGCAAGTTATGAGTTCGGCCGAAACCATATAGATTTTATCTCGTTTAAAGCCCGTTGCGAGGCCGGAGAAATTATTCTCACCGAGCAGGAAATCGTTCTGCTTAAAATTTTTATCGCCAACAAAGGAAAACCTTTGTCCAGGGAAATGCTGCTCAATTCCGGCTGGGGATATTCAAAAGACACCACCACACGGACCGTGGATAATTTTATTGTCCGGTTCAGAAAGTATTTTGAAAGAAATCCCAAAAAACCGATCTACTTTATCAGCCGACGGTCTGTGGGCTATATTTTTGACCATGAATCACAGGGAGTCTGAGGTGTATTTTTAACCGAAAGGTAAAACCCAAAAAGATATAAGTCAAC
>JBNKNP010000379.1:0-8336 GCA_050293905.1 Desulfobacteraceae bacterium
GTCGCTGTCCACGGTGAAACTTGAAGACAAGTGGCAGGCCATCTGTATCATCCGAAATATTTCGGAAAGAAAAAACGCGGAAGCTGAAATCGAAAATCACCATAAAAATCTGGAATTTTTAGTAAAAGAAAGAACAAAAGCCTTGGAAAATGCCCAGATTGAATTGGTTAGAAAGGCTGTTGATGCCGGCAGGGCACAATTGTCCGCAATGGTTCTCCATAATATCGGCAATGCCATAACACCGGTCTCGGTAAATACGGAAAGATTAAGAAACAATAATTTTAAAAAAATTACCTGGTTCCTGAAAGAATGTTACACAGACCTTGCTGCGCACAAGGATAATTTATCAGATTATGTGACCCAAGATGAAAGAGGAATTCAGGTTGCCGAATATCTGGGTCGTCTGATTGATGAACTGGAAATAAAAAACTTGAAGACCGATAGCATAATTGACTCCATATCGGCCGGTATCGCCTATGTTGCTGAAATTTTAAGTCTTCAGAATGCTTACACCCCCGGCAGAAACGAATTAAAAGAATGGATCAATGTCAATGATCTGATAAAGGATGCATTAAAGATACAGGGCAGTTCGCTTGCAAAAAGAAATATTATGGTTGAAAAAAAACTGGAGGACAGACCGCTCAGATTGCTGATTGAAAAAAATAAACTCATGCAGGTGCTGGTTAATTTTATCAAAAACAGTTGTGATGCAATGGATGAAACCAGACGGTCATCCGGTCATAAACTTCACATCTGCACAAACCTTAAAGATAATGATATCGTGATAAAAATTGTTGATACCGGCTGCGGCATTGAGCCGGACCGCCTGGAGGAGGTTTTTGAGCTGGGGACATCAAGCAAGGGGACATCAGGATTCGGGTTGTATTATTGCAAAACCTTTATTGAAGAAAACCACGGCTCGATACTGCTGGAAAGTAACGGCAAAGACAAAGGAGCATCCGTAACCATACGGTTTGAAACCAATGAATAAATACCCTGTCAGCCTGGCTTATTCCCGGAATTGATTTGATTGATTTTTTATTTCTTTTATCAGTTCCGGAATGACCTTAAACAGGTCTCCGACAATACCGTAGTCGGATTTGTTAAAAATTGGTGCATTCGGATCTTTGTTGATGGCAACGATGCAAGGGCAGTCCGATATTCCGGCAAGGTGCTGAACCGTACCGGAGATACCGCAGGCAATATACAGGTCCGGAGCAAGGGTAAGACCGGTCTGTCCGATCTGTTCCCATTGAGGACGCCAGCCGTTGTCTATCACGGCGCGGGAGGCAGCCGGAGCTCCTTTTAAAAACCGCGCAAGCGTTTCAATGGAGGCAAAGTCACCGTTTGTACCCCTGCCGCCGCCGACGACTGTTTTTGCAGAGGTCAAGGGGATATCCCGGGATTGAGTGCGAATGGTTTTCAAAATCGCTGTCCTGCTTTTTGTTGCCGGGATTTCAACATGCTCTATTGAAGGAGAACACTCTGACGGTTTAGTCATAACAGGAAAAGAATTCAAGCGGAGTGCTGCAATCTGAATGGGGGAGTCAATGATAAGCCGGGCTTTCAGTTTTCCCCCGAAAACTGACCGGGTATAGATCAGTTTCCCGTCAATTTCTTCAATGTTTGTGCAGTCCATTGCCAATCCCGCATCAAGCCTTGCCGACAATCGTGCGCAAATATCTTTTTCCTGCACCGAATCACCTGTCAATATGATTGAGGGTGAATGCAGGTTTACAATCCCGGCGATCACATCCGTCACTTTTTCCGGGAAAAAACCGGACAACGCCCGGTCCCGGGCCAGAAGTATTCTGTCAGGCCCGAATGGGACAAGATCCTTGACTGCTTTTGGCAGGTCTTCGCCCAGAACCAGTGCAAGAACCAGGGCACCGGTGCGGTCGCCCAGCATACGGGCGGCTGACACTACCTGGCCGGACATTTTGTGAAAGCCGTTGTTTGACGATTGTGTAACAGCCAATATGGGACCTTTCATGATAAATCCCTTTCCTGGTTCAGAACTGCCGCCAGATTTGATACTTTTTCAGCAAAGGTCCGACCTTCAATGATCTTGCGTTTACGGTGCCGGGAATTGATTGTCAGTGAAGATATCCGGGTCCGGGGCTTGATATCTTCCGCGCTTAATTTGAGATCGTGCAGGGTTTTTATGCACAAGGGTTTTTTCTTTGCCCGCAGGATGCCGGAGAGGGAGGCGTACCTTGGCTTATTCAGGCCGCGCTGGACTGTTACCAGGGCCGGCAGTGAAGAGACCGTCTCCAGTATTCCTTGCTCCATCATCTGGTGGCAGATGAGTATGTTGTCCTTTAACTGCATGTTGATAACCCGGCTCAGATGGGGGAGATTCATCAGTTCCGCCACAGCAGGCCCTGTCTGGCAATGATCATGATCCACCCCCCTGAAACCGCAGAATATAAGGTCAGCATGGTTCTGCCTTAAGGCGGCAGCCAGGACTTTTGCTGTGGTAAGGCTGTCTGAGGTGCAGATCCGGCTGTCTTCAATCCGGATGCCTTTATCAGCACCCATGGCCAGGGCGGTTCTGATAATCTCTTCTGTCTGTTCCGGTCCGACAGATATGATGGTTATGCTGCCGCCGAAGTTTTCTTTTAACTGAAGGGCCTGTTCAACTGCAATTTCATCATAGGGATTCATGACCCATTGGAGCTCTTTTTCCTGAATGCTTTTACCGTCATCACCGGTTTGCAGCACAGAAGCCGTGTCCGGTACCCTTTTAATCAGTACGGCAATATCCATATTTAATCCTGCTTTCATGAACAAGACTGTTGATGATTTTATTCAGCCGTGGTTCAATATTTCTTTTATGTCTGCAAACGGGCAGCGCGGCAAAAAGACGGTGCTTTGCCGCCCGCAACAGGCAGACCTGTTTGAAAAATGATGCCTATGACTGCCGGGACAGCAATGAGGCACCCATCAGGGAGAGTGCGTTGTTTTCCTCACCAATCATGCCGGCTCTTGCATCCCGGAAAAGTTTTTCAACAGGATATTCAGTGCTCAGGCCATATCCGCCAAGCAGTTGTATGGCTTCAGTGGCCACGTGAAAGGCGGTTTCAGTACAATAAACTTTTGAAGAAAGCGCATGCAGGGCTGATCCGGGGGCATTTGCAGCGTTGTGCAGTGCCACACGGCGCGAATGAGCCCGGGCGGTTTCGATCATGGTAAACATCTTAAACAATTTCAACCCGATACTCTGGTGTTCGATAATGGGTTTACCACCCTGGATGCGGACCTGTGCATATTTTAAGGCTTCATCAAATGCTGCCTGTGCCAGGCCGACACCTATGCTGCTCAGCAGTTCACCTGCAGGGGTCAGAATCCACTGCTGGGTGTTGAATCCGTCATCCGGTTCTGAAATGATCATCATGGATTCGGGAATGGCAACATCATCAAAGATAAGTGAACCCTGGGGGTAGGTTCTCAATCCTAACTTGTCCAGGGGCTTGCCGCGTGAAATTCCGGGCAGATCCAGGGGAAGGAGGGCTATTCCCGTCCCCTTCATGCCTTTTGATTGATCGATATTGAGAATAAGCAAGGCATGGGTGGCAATGGGGCCGTTGCTGATAAAATCGGATTTCTGCCCGTTGATGATGTATTGCTTTCCCTCCCGGACGGCTGTTACGGCCGGTTTGAATTCCGGGCCGTCAAATCCTTTTTGAGCAGCCAGAACCCAGTCGGATCCGTGTTCGGGCTCTGTAAATGCAAAACAGCCCACCATATTTCCCCGGGTGTCATCACAATAATCTTTGACCCACTCATGTGCTTCGGGCCCGCCAAATGCCGCACCAATCAGAAAAGGAACCAGTGAGCAGGCAAGGCTTTCGCACAACCCGGCATCCCCATACGCCAGCTGTTCAATAATCAAAGTCCATGACAGCGGGTCAACTTCCAGACCCCCCAGTGCTTTGGGAATGATCAGCTTGTGAAAGCCGATTTCGTGATATTGGCTGTATACCGACCACAGAACGGAACGCTTGTCGGCAACATCTCCGGGTGACATTTTATCCAGTGCAGTACCAGCCGGCCGCATGATTTCGGCTGCAAACCGTTTCGCTGTTTCCACCAGGGCTTTTTGTTCGCTGTTGAGTTCAACTTCCAGGTTTAAAATCCCCATTTTGATCTCCTTTCAGGTTGAGAATAATTGATGTGATTGCCGTATGCCGGAGTTATTATCCAGATACGGAATTCGGATGATATCCGGCAGGCACAGTCATGGTGTTTGATTGATTCAGGTACGGCTGTCTGGAAAAACAAAAGCTTCAAATTGATTTTAAATCAGTTCGCTTTTTATATGAGCAAAGATCATGCCATTGTACTTTTGCCTTTATGAATTGATCGCGGTGCTCTGTTTGATGATCGATGCATCATGCTTAACTTATTGAAATTAAACGATGTTGAAACAAAAATTCCATGAAGCGCCGTCAGCCTTGTTCCCGGAAAACACATTGCCGGTAATAAGGTATAAATGATTGGCCCAATGGAACGAATTGTCCCGTTTATCTGATCTGAAAAAGAGAAGAATGTTTAAAAATGTAAGGATTCGCCCTTGTGAGGCCGCATGTGATAATTGTCCACAATACGGTTTTCTGCAATATTTTTTCCTTGACAAAAGAACGTTGTTCTTGCTTAATGAACGATATGCCTTCTTTTTTGGGCGGAAATTTAATCCAAACAAATTGCAAATCGAGATTTATATTATATTAAGATGGGTCTGATAATTAAAACCGTGTATTGATGTTTAGCTGTTTTTCTTACGCTGTTGTGTTTGGCGAAATGATAAAATGCCGGACAGATAATTGATTTTTTTGGGGGGTGCTGCATGTTTCGTAAAATGAGTCTGCGGGTCAAACTTATCATTGCTTTTTTGTGTGTCGGAATTATACCTTTTGCCGTTATTGCCATCGTATCCCTGGTAACGGCTTCTTCAGCCCTGCACGACCAGGCATTTGCCCAGATGCAAAGCATGCGGGATGTTAAAAAGAATCAGTTGATCCATTACCTTGAAACAATTAAAAACCAGGTGATCACTTTTTCAGAGGGTAAGGAAATTATTGAGGCAATGGAGCAGTTGTCGGAAGGGTATGCGAATTTCGCCGGTGAAAATGAGATCGGTGCACAGGAGATTTCAGATTTAAAGCAGCAGCTTCGCAGTTATTATCAGAATGATTTCAGCGATGCCTTCCAAAAGCAGAACGACGGCCGGTCACCTGACATCAATCCCATAATGAACAAACTCGATGATGATGCCGTTGCCTTGCAGTACTATTATATCAGAGCCAATGTAAGTCCCCTGGGTTCAAAAGATGAAATGGCAAAAGCCTCTGATAATTCCGAATACAGCAGAGCACATGCTGAATTTCACCCTGTTATCCGGGATTTTTTAAAAAAATTCGGCTATTACGATATTTTTCTGGTCCATCCTGAAACCGGGAAAATCGTATACTCTGTTTTTAAAGAGCTGGATTTTGCGACATCATTAAAGACCGGCCCCTATGCTGATACGAATCTGGCCAAAGCCTTTAACCTGGCCAATTCATCCGCTTCAGCAGATTCAGTCGTATTTACCGACCTTGAACAGTATTTCCCTTCCTATGAGGCACCTGCGGGCTTTGTGGCCTCGCCGATTTTTTACCACGAAAAAAAAATCGGGGTGCTTATTTTTCAATTTCCCATGGACAATATCAACAGCATAATGGGTGAGCGGTCCGGCATGGGAAAGAGCGGCGAAACCTATCTGATCGGCAGCGACATGCTCATGCGCTCAGATTCTTTTCTTGATCCTGTCAATCATAGTGTGGCTGCATCTTTCAGACACCCGGAAAAAGGAAAAGTCGATACCCAGGCAGCCCGGGAAGTTCTTGGCGGCAGTACGGATGAAAAGATTATCATTGATTATAACGGCAACCCTGTGCTTTCAGCGTTTGCCCCTGTTGAATTTGAAGGGCTGCGCTGGGCGATTCTGGCTGAAATAGATAAATCAGAAGCCTTTGCAGCGATTAAAACCCTTCAGCACACAGCTCTTTTAGTGGCTGTTCTGGGGCTCATTGCTATTGTCATCACAGCTGTTTTAATTGCCCGTTCCATTGTACAGCCTGTGAGAGTCGTTGTGAACAGCTTGACAGAACTGTCTTCAGGAGAAGGCGATCTGACCACCCGTCTGCCGGTTGAAAGGGAAGACGAGATCGGCCGTCTGGCCATGCGGTTCAATGAATTTATGGAAAAGCTCCATTCCATGATTCTAAATATCTCCCAGGGAGTTGAGACGCTTTCTTCATCGTCATCTCAAATGGCCTCGATTTCCGAACAGATGTCCAGCAGCAGTGCGGACACATCTGAAAAAGCAAACTCCGTGGCTGCGGCTGCAGAGGAAATGACCACCAATATGGATTCGGTTTCTGCTTCCATGGAACAGTCCAGCAGCAATCTCAATACAGTGTCCAGTGCTGCCGAAGAAATGAATTCAACCATTAATGAAATAGCCAGGAACTCTGAAAATGCCAGGGAAATAGTCGTAAGCGCAGTGGAAAAAGCAGATGCCTCAACAAAGATGATGGATGAATTAAGCCAGGCTGCAAAGGGAATCGGCCAGGTGGTGGAAACCATTACGGATATTTCAGAGCAGGTCAACCTGTTGTCCTTGAATGCAACCATTGAAGCGGCAAGGGCAGGAGAAGCAGGCAAAGGCTTTGCCGTTGTCGCAAACGAAATAAAAGACCTTGCCCATCAAACATCGAATGCATCCAATGATATAAAGGTCAAGATTGATGATATCCAGAAAAGTTCAAGTTTCACCGTGGCAGGGATGGATGAAATAAAAAGCGTGATTTCCGAAGTAAAAGATATTGTATCCTCAATTGCAACGGCCATAGAAGAGCAGTCTTCTGCAACACGTGAAATTTCAGAGAATATTGCACAGGCTTCCAGCGGGATTGAAGAAGTCAATATCAACGTGAATCAAAGCTCATCCGCAATCGGCGAGATCACCCGGGATATTACCGGGGTTAATGAGTCTTCAGGCGATATGGCTGATAAAAGCGGACAGGTGCGCGAAAGTGCCGAAAATCTTTCCCAGCTGGCTTCCCAGCTAAGAGAAATGGTGGGCCGGTTTAAGCTCTGAATATAGCCGTAAACCGCCTTTCAAAGAAATGCACCCATAGAAAAATTATCTTGCGTTCATCTGAAATGAATGGTAATTTTGAATTACTGAACTATTGTAATGCGCTTTGATATTAGACCTTGTAGCCCCCTTGAATTCATTTCAGGCGGTAACCATGATAATGCCCTGTTAATTTGGACCTGACAGGCATGCGATTTTTTTTAATTTTAACCAGACACGGCGATATAGTTATGAATTTTATTTGATTCCTCTGAAAATACCCTGGAATGGTAAATTAAAACAGGGTTATTGAAAGACTGCAATTACCGGAATAGACTATGAACGAATTATTCGGCAATTATATCGAAAAAAATGACGGCATGGAATCCCTTGTCATTATTTTTTCATCAAAGGTCTTATCGTTTGGGGAGCACTGGCGGAACAACAGCCTTTCTGCAAATTTCATAGCAGATTACTGGGGAACATTTTTTTCCGCTCCCGGAAAAGCATCTGTCAGCGAAATTCACGATGTCGTCAGTTTCATTGCCAATGAACTGCTGGAAAATGCAATGAAATTCAGCCGGGCTGACGAATCCTCCACCATTGAAATCAGTCTGTCCCTGTTTGAAAACGACTTACGATTTTATGTCACAAACCAGATAGGGCAAAACTGTGCCAAAGCGTTTAAAACGTACCTGAATCAGTTGCTGTCACAGGACCCGCGCAAGTTTTATCTGGCACAATTGGAAGATCAGGGCGGGCGGGACAGCCATGCTGTTTCCCGCCTTGGGTTTTTAACACTGCTCAATGATTATGATGCAACACTGGGGTGGAAATTTGAGACCAGTGGCTGCCCGGAAACCATCATCGTAACCACCATGGCACAATGGCCCATCATTCAGGAAGAATGATTTTGATCAGACCATGCCGGAAGGAGGGCTCAAGTGGACATAAAAGGTGAAAATTATTGTCTGTCCTTTGATTTTGAAACTGCGACGATCACATGTCAGGGGCAGCTTCGTCTTCAGGGGGAAAAAGGATATGCTGATATCATAAAACAGCTCGACCGGATTGTTCATGGAAAACCTGAGACCATTATCCTGGACCTGTCTGAATTGCGATTTCTAAACAGCTCGGGGATCAATGTCCTTTTGAAATTTGTGATCAAGGTGCGTAATGAAAAGGCAGGCCGCCTTATTGTCCGGGGCAC
>JBNKNP010000380.1:0-10524 GCA_050293905.1 Desulfobacteraceae bacterium
GCCAGCTGAGGTTAAGGGATATGGGAGGACTTATTGTGGTTGATTTCATTGATATGAGGGAAAGACGCCACAAGGCCGACATTACAAAAACACTGAAAAAACATTTAAAATCCGATAAAGCAAAAACAAAAGTCGGGGGAATCACCACTTTCGGACTGCTGGAAATGTCGAGGCAGCGAATTATGCATTCCATCACCTTTGGCAGCTACGAACCCTGTAAATACTGCAAGGGAAGAGGCTTGAGGCCTTCGGTAGAAACCCAGGGCCTGGCCTTTTTAAGACAATTGAACTTAAAAACGATCAAACCGGAGGTAAAGGAGGCAAAAGGAATTGTTCCCAGCGATGTTGCGGTTTACCTGCTCAATAAAAAACGTGAGGAACTCCTTCAGATTGAAACAAAACGAAAAGTCCTGATTACCATAGAAGGGGATCCGGATATGATCTCAGGAGACAGCAGGATTGTTATCAATACCCAGGCCGATTGAAGACCTTTCTTGACATAAAAGGTTGTATTGTGTATCTGAAACAATTTTCTACAATAGAAACAAGGAGAGTTGATGCCCCGGAAAAAGAATAATAATTTATCCTTTTATATTGGGGCGGCCGCTATTGTAATCTGCCTGGTTTTTACAGGATTCTGGTTCGTAAAAAAGACCTTCTACCCCGGGATTGAAACGAAACAACAAGCCGGTATCCGGTCAGGATCAGACGAAACAAAAGGATCGGCTCCTGCCGGCAAAGATATTGTACAAGGTGAGGTTGCGGTTAAACCGGATATTGACTACCAGAACCTGAAGCGGGATGAAAATTTAGCGGCCTTGATGGACGCAAGAAAAAAAAATCTGGGCATTAAAAAAAGCCTGGACATGATCGTTAACTCGGATGAAAGTTTCAAGGTGGGGGACAACAAGGTATCCATGCAGGATATTATTGAAAAATCCCTTTTAAAAAAACAAGAGGTTTTTATCCGGAAAATAGAAAGTTCCGGTGCGGTTACACCACTGAAAATAAAAGAGTACGGTATTTATGTGGTGCAGCCCAATGATAATATCTGGAATATTCATTTTAACCTTTTAAAGGAGTTTTATGACCACCAGGGTATTTTAGTCTCGCCGAAAGCAGATGAGCCTGATAAAAACAGCTTAAGTTCCGGTGTGGGCAAAATCCTTAAATTTTCGGAAACCATGGTTATGATTTATAACCTGACGGAAAAACAAATCGATACGGATATCGATTTATTGGAACCGTTAAGTAAAATCGTTATCTATAATATGGATGAAGTTTTTTCACTTCTACAACAGATTGAGTATAAAAACATAGACAGGATACAGTTTGACGGCAAAACCATCTGGATTCCTGCAAAAAAATTATGATGATTCATTTTTATAATCTAAGGAGGATTTATTTTGATTAGTACTGCATATGCGGCTAACGGTGCCGCCACAGGGCCTGCATCAGCCCAAATTTTGATGCTCGTGGCCATGTTCGCTATTTTTTATTTTCTTTTAATCAGACCCCAGCAGAAAAAGGCCAAAGAACACAGGGAAATGGTTGCCAATCTGAAAAAAGGGATGCGTGTGATGACCTCCGGCGGCATTCACGGAACCATCACCTCTTTGGATGAATCAAGCGTAGGGGTTGAAATCGCTGAAAAAGTAAAGATAAAAGTTGCCCGCGGAAACATTGCCATGGTTCTTTCAGGAAATGAAACCGAAAAAAAAGACGATAAAAAATAAATCCATCAGGAGCATTTAGATTGAAGATTATTACCTTGAAAAATGTCGCTATCATCTGTGTCATTCTTGCTGCCGTTGTCTGCCTGCTGCCGACCTTCCTTGACTGCTGGCCGCATAAAAAAATCAACCTGGGATTGGATCTTCAAGGCGGCATGCACCTGGTCCTTGAAGTACAGAATATCAAGGCAGTTGAATCCGAAGTGGACAGAACTGTTGGTGAACTTAAAAGAGAGCTTCGAAAAGAAAAAATTTCACACAACGGCATTTTGCGATTAAAAAACAATGCCATCCTGGTCAAACTTACCGGCAGCAATGACAAGAGCAGATTTGAAGATTTTATTTCCACAAATTACAGCAAAATGGAAGTATCAAAACCCAGGACGGATCAGGAAATGATCCTGTTTGAACTGTCACTGCCCCAGACCGAGATCGACACCATCAAAAAATTTGCCACGGATCAGGCGCTTGAAACCATTCGAAACAGAATTGATGAGTTCGGCGTCAGTGAACCCGACATCCGGATCCAGGGCGGAAACCGGATCCTTTTGCAGCTTCCCGGGATAAAAGACCCTGAGCGTGCAAAAAATCTGATCGGAAAAACAGCCCAGCTCACGTTCCAGCTTGTGGATGAAACCGGGGATATACAGAAAGCTATCCAATCCGTCCCGCCCGTGGGCAGTGAGCTTCTCTATCAGATCCAGAAAGACGGCAGGACCGGCGCCACAAGGAAAATCCCCTATCTGATCAAAAAAAGAGTGCTGCTGGACGGCAGCCTGCTGACCGATGCCCGGGTGGAATTTGATCAGCAGACCGCAAGCCCCCGGGTCGGTATTACCTTCAACCGGAAAGGGGCCCGCATTTTTGAACGGATCACCGGGGAAAACATTAAAAAACGGCTGGCCATTGTGCTGGATAAAACCGTTTATTCCGCCCCCACCATCCAGGACAGGATTGCCGGCGGAAAAGCCGTTATCACCGGAAGCTTCACAGATACCGAGGCCAAAGACCTTGCCATTGCCCTCCGGGCCGGTTCCCTGCCGGCACCGGTACATATTATTGAAGAACGGACCGTCGGTCCGACACTGGGGGCTGATTCCATCCGCATGGGTCTGATGTCCATGGTGGCCGGCGGACTTCTTGTCATCCTGTTCATGGCGGTTTATTATAAGGTCGGCGGTATGATTGCAGATCTGGCACTGCTCATCAACATTGTGCTCATCGGAGGAGGCCTTGCCGCATTCCAGGCCACATTAACCCTGCCGGGTATTGCCGGCATCATCCTGACCATTGGTATGGCTGTGGACGCCAACGTTATTATCTATGAAAGAATCCGGGAAGAAGCAAGAGCGGGTAAGACACCGCTGGCTTCTGTTCAGGCCGGGTTTGAACGGGCAACCTTAACTATCCTGGACGCCAACGTCACCACGTTTATCGCGGCTTTGGTCCTCTATCAATATGGCAGCGGCCCGGTCAAGGGATTTGCCGTCACATTATGCCTGGGTATTGTTGCCAGTCTGTTTACTGCCCTTGTTCTTTCAAAAAACATATTTTTAACCCTGCTGAAAAACACAAAATCTTCAACCTTGAGCATATAAAGGAAACTTAAGAATGCAAATTATCAAGTCTGATATCAATATAGACTTTGTTGGAAAACAAAAACTGGGGTTTCTCCTGTCCGGTCTGCTGATCCTGATCAGTATCGGTTCATTGATTGTTCACAAAGGCCCCAATTACGGTATTGACTTTGCCGGCGGCACACTGATCCAGATTAAATTCACCGAAGCCGTTGATGTCGGAAAAATTCGAGCCAGCCTGTCGGATATGGGTTTTCAGGATGTTTCGGTTCAGAACTTTGGTAAGGCTGAAGATCACGAATTCCTGATCCGGACCAGCAATATTCAGGCCCGGGAAACCGGTGATGACCAGACGAAACAAGGTTCGGCAGAACCGGATGCTCAAGCTGAAAGCCGGGCAGATAATGACAAAATACTGGATTTATCCGGAACCATTTCAACTGCCATTGAAACGGCCACGGGAATAATACCTGAAATCCGCAGGACGGAAATGGTCGGTCCCCAGGTGGGCAAGGATTTAAGAAAAAAAGCGCTTCTGGCCATCTTTTATTCTCTTTTGTTTATCACCATCTACATTTCCGGGCGGTTTGAACTCAAATGGGTCCTGTCAGGCGTTACTGCGGGTTCTTTAATGACTGCGGTCTATTTCTTATCTGTATTTAATGTGAGCATGGTCGTCCTGATCGCCGGCGCCCTGGTCGTCACGCTTGCCCTTTTCTGGTTCCTGCAGCTCAAATATGCCATGGGGGCCATTGTCGCCCTGATGCACGATGTATTGATTACCGTGGGCATCTTTTCCATACTTGACCTTGATTTTTCCCTGCAGGTGGTTGCCGCTCTTCTGACCATTATCGGATATTCATTAAATGACACAATTATTGTTTTTGACCGGATCAGGGAAAATATAAAAGGTCAGGACAAACGCGCATCCTTTCCTTTGCTGTTTAATAAAAGCATTAACGAGACCCTGTCCCGGACCATATTAACTTCGGTAACCACTTTAATCGTTCTTTTAGCCCTCTTCTTCATGGGCGGGGATATTATTCACAACTTTGCCTTTGCCATGATTATCGGCGTGCTGGTTGGAACCTATTCTTCAATTTTTGTGGCAAGCCCCATTGTGCTTGCTGTGAACAAAGGATGATCTATTATGACTGTTAAAAAGAATTTTCTTTTTTCTGTTCTTTTGATCCTGATGTTATTGAGCCTTGTTTCCTGCGGTGGTCTGAACTTTTTCAACTCTTCGGATGAAGCAGCACAGCAGCAGGAACAAACAGAACCTGCTGAACCTTTAAAAACCGCCGCCACACTGGATTCCCAATCCGACAGGATTTCAGAACTGGAATCCGACCTGGCAAAGATTCAGCAGGAACAGTCTGATTTACAGGCACAGGTTCAAAACAAAAATACAGCCATGGCAAAAATGGAACAAACCATCAGCGGTCTTGAAAAAAAGCTGGCTGCACTGGAAAAAACAAGGCTGTCCGATGTTAAGGTGAAGCCAAAGACTGAGTTTGCCACGCCTGCGGAAATGTATACACATGCAAGAAATCTTCTTCTCGAAGAAGACTACACCCAGGCAGCAGCCCTGTTTAAAAAATTTATCCTAAACTATCCAAAAGACAGTTTAGCGGACAATGCTGCTTACTGGCTGGCAGAATGCCATTATTCCATGGCAGAGTATAAAAAAGCGGTTCTTTTATTTAAAAATATAGAAAAACAATACCCTAAGTCTGAAAAAGTGCCGGATGCTCTTTTAAAAACCGGATATTCATACCTGCTGCTGGATGACACAAACCGGGCACATCATTATTTAACACAGGTGCTTAAAAAATATCCGTTTTCCCCTGCTGCTGAAAAAGCCCAGGAAAAACTAAAAACGTTTGAATAAAACCATTGAAGATAACGATTGCGCATCATGCATGACCCATTTAAAACATATCTGCCCTGGTTCATCCTAAGAGAGATCCCGTATATCGGCAACACGCTGTATAAACGGTTAATTGAGCATTTCGGTTCAGCAGATTATGTTTTAAACGCTCCGGGCAGCGAGTTAAAAAAAATTGAAAAAATCGGACCCAAGGCTGTCAAAGCCATTACCAATCACTCACAATATCATGATCAGGCAAAAAAAGAGCTTGATCTGGTGTTAAACAATCATATCCGTATTCTGACACTGACAGACCCCCGATATCCTGCATTGCTGAGCAACATACCTGATCCGCCCCCGATTCTGACGTATCTCGGCAGCCTGGACAATCAATCTCCGTGTTTTTCAATTGTGGGCAGCAGAAAGGCCACCTCCTATGGACTGAACAGCGCCAGAAATTTGTCTGCCAAACTGGCTGATAAGGGATTTCAGGTGGTTTCAGGCCTTGCCCTTGGAATCGATACCATGGCACACCAGGGCGCACTGGATACGAACAACCGGACCATTGCCGTCCTGGGTTCCGGATTGAATAAGATCTATCCCAGACAGAATAGAAAATTGTTCAGCATCATTGCCCGGACAGGAACGATCTTTTCCGAATTTAAAATTAATTCAGATCCTGTTCCATCCAATTTTCCCATTCGCAACCGGATCATTGCAGGACTTTCCTGCGGCACTCTGGTGGTGGAAGCGGCCAAAAAGAGCGGCTCGCTGATCACGGCCCGCCTGGCAGGAGAATACAATCGAGAAGTTTTTGCCGTACCGGGCAGTATTGCTTCCCATACCAGCCAGGGAACTCATTCGCTGTTAAAACAAGGGGCCAAGCTGGTTGAAAATGAAATGGACATCATTGATGAACTGGGTCAGTTTGTCCATGAAAAAAAACACACTCCATCACAACCTAAAAAAGCAGCCTCGAACCATTCTAAACCTCTGCCTGCGTCTCAAAAAGACAGCAGACATATTATTCATTTTCTCGATCCCTATCCCGTGCACATTGATTCATTAATTAAAAAAAGCCGGCTGGACAGTGCAACCGTCTCTTCCCAGCTTCTCGACCTGGAACTCTCAGGCCGGGTATTGCGTCATCAAGGCAATTATTATTCGATCCCGGAGGAATACCATTGACCAAGCCCTTAATCATCGTTGAGTCCCCGACTAAAATAAAAACCTTAAAAAAATATGTGGGCAAACAATTCAATGTTGCGGCCAGTGCCGGACATATCCGGGATCTTCCCGTTAAAACCCTGGGTGTGGATGTCGATAAAAAATTCAAAGCCAAATATGTAAATATAAAAGATAAAAAAAAGGTGATCAGCAACCTGAAGAGCCTGGCCAACGGCGCTAAAGAAATATACCTGGCACCGGACCCGGACCGTGAAGGAGAGGCCATTGCGTTTCACATCATGGAGATATTAAAGCAGAAAGACCGTGTTTTCCACCGGGTGCTGATCCATGAACTGACCAAAAAAGGGATCCAGGAAGCCCTTAAAAAGACACAGGCGCCGGATAAAAACAAATATGATGCCCAGCAGGCCAGAAGAAAACTGGACCGGCTGGTGGGATATCAGATTTCACCGCTGCTCTGGCAGAAGGTTCAACGGGGCTTAAGCGCCGGAAGAGTCCAGTCGGTGGCAGTGAAAATCATCTGTGACCGGGAACGGGAAATTCGAAAATTTGTACCTGAAGAGTACTGGACCATTACAGCCGATCTTCTTGGAGAAAATCCCCCGCAGTTTAACGCCGGCCTGATTAAAGTAAAGGGTAAAAAGGCCAAAATAGAAAATAAAGACCAATCCGACAAAATCGTCAGCGATCTGAAAGAGGCTTCATTTTCCATTGATCAGATCAAGGTCAAAACCGTCAAGCGGAACCCTTTGCCACCTTTCATTACCAGTAAGCTCCAGCAGGATGCCATCAACCGGCTGCGGTTCTCGGCAAAAAAAACCATGATTGTGGCCCAGCAGCTGTATGAAGGGATTGAAATCGGCCTGGACGGCCCTGAAGGTCTGATCACCTATATGCGTACGGACTCCACCCGCATCGCACCTGATGCGGCTGAAGAAGCAAGAGAGTATATCTGTGAAACCATCGGAAAAGAATATGCCCTGGCAAAACCCCGGTTTTTTAAGAATAAAAACAAGGCCCAGTATGCCCATGAAGCCATTCGCCCCACCTCGGTTTTTCATTCTCCGGATAAGATTAAAGGCTATTTATCTCCTGACCAGTTCAGGCTTTACGACCTGATCTGGAAACGATTTGTGGCATCCCAGATGGCCCAGGCCATTATTGATCAAAAAACCATCCTCATCCAGGCAGGTGAACAATACACCTTTTCCGTCAGTGGATCGACCATTCAATTCCCCGGATATATGCGGCTGTATTCCCAGGAAAAATCTTCCACGGAAAAGGATGCCCAGGTCCTGCCGGCCCTTGAGGAAAAATCGATTTTAAAACTGCTCAAATTAAACCCGGTGCAGCATTTTACCAAACCCAAGCCCAGATTTTCAGAAGCATCACTTGTCAAAGAACTTGAAAAAAACGGAATCGGACGACCCAGCACCTATGCCTCCATTTTATCCGTCATCCAGGACAAAGGATATGTTGATTTTGTGGAGCGTTATTTTATTCCCAGTGAGCTTGGATTTATCGTTAATGACCTGCTGGTGTCTTCTTTCCCCAATATCTTGAACATCTCGTTTACCGCGGGGATGGAAAACTCTTTGGATGATGTTGAAACCGGTGCTTTAGATGAGGTCAAGCTTCTCACGGATTTTTACGGTCCGTTTAAACAAGCCCTGGATAATGCAAAAGAGGAAATGGTCAGCGTAAAGGGAGTTGGTATTGAAACCGGGCTTGACTGCCCCTCCTGCAGCCGGCCGCTGAATATTAAAATCGGTAAAAACGGCCATTTTCTTGCCTGCACAGCTTATCCTGACTGCTCATTTACATCTAACTACCTGAGGGATGAAAAAGGCAATATCTCCATTGTTGAAACAAAGGTGGACAATACCAAAGTAAAGGACTGTGTAAAATGCGGTGAACCCATGGTCAAAAAAGAAGGCCGTTTTGGTCTTTTTCTGGCCTGCACCGGCTATCCGGAGTGTAAGCATACGGAATCCGTTACCGGCGGCGGAAACGCAAAAAAAATCGGTGTAAACTGTCCAAATCCGGATTGCAACGGCGATGTTGTTGAAAAAAAATCAAAAAGAGGAAAAATCTTTTTCGGGTGTTCAAAATTTCCCGACTGCACCTTTGCGACCTGGGATAAACCTGTTGATAAAGCCTGCCCGGACTGCAACCGCCCTTACCTGCTGTTTAAGGAGACCAAACGGGACGGACAATTTTTAAAATGCCCCAACAGGGACTGCGGATATAAAGAAGGGATATAAAAAAGAATCGGTTAATTCACCCATTGGTTAATGGCCTGAAAAACCAGCTCACGTTTAATGGGTTTGGTTAAAAAGGCATCCATTCCCGCTTCGATGCACTGGTCTTTAAAATCATCCAGAACATTGGCTGTCAATGCCAGGATGGGAATCCTGTTCAGCGAGATCTGCCGGTTTTCAAATTGCCGTATTTCCCGTGTGGCATCGAACCCGTTCAAAACCGGCATATTAATGTCCATCAGAATAAGGTCGAATGCACCGGGCGTTTGAATATATCGATCCACCGCCTCCTGTCCGTTTTCGGCCATTTCAATCCGGTATCCGGCTTTAGTCAGCATTAATTCAGTCATTTTCCGGTTAACCGGATTATCTTCCACCAAAAGAATGGATGCCCCGTGTTTCTTATTTTCAGAAAGCGAATGGGAAGTAAGAATGACGTTTTCCCCGGATTGATTGGAATGCATTCCGTCGGGGGAACCGGCCGTATCCATGCCAATGACATAGGCAATCATTTCAAATAATTTTTTACGGACAACAGGTTTGGGCAGAAAGCCTTTAAATCCGGCTTTGCAGAAAACATCGGCAATGCCCGGGGCCGGAACCGAGCATGCAATGAAGTCAAACCCGTATTTTTCAGGATGAAACCTGTTTATTTTGTCCAGCAGTTCCTTTTCCTGATTTTTAATCATTTTACCAAAATCAATCACTGCAACATCGATCAGCAGATCCTTTTTTTCAGCCGTATCATATGCTGTCAGGAAGGATTCAAGATCTGAAAAAGAAATGCTGCGAATGGACATCCCGGCCAGTTTAAATTCATGGGACAGCATTTTTTCGGTTTCTTCGGAAGCTGCGGACAACAGGACGGTTTTTCCTTTCAGCCGGGCCGGCCTCACCCGCTGGATCTGTTTATTGGGAACACCTTTTAAATTGGATGTAAAATAAAATGTGGTTCCTGATGTGCCGTCACTATCTGCCCAGACATCACCGCCCATTTTCCGGGCAATATTCTTGCAGATGGCAAGCCCCAGTCCGGTTCCGCCGTACCGGCTGGTAATATCATTTTCAGATTGAATAAAGGGCTCAAATATTTTATTAAGTTTTTCTTCTCGAATACCAATACCACTGTCTTGAACACTGACGGTCAGCATTGAAGAATCATCGTCTGCCGCCGGGTCGCTTTTGCCAAAGTCAATGGAAAGCTTTATGAATCCGTTTTCCGTAAACTTCACCGCATTGCCTAACAGATTGAGCAGGACCTGCCGGAACCTATGCGGATCACCTTCCACCAGTCCGGGAACAGAATCCGACACAGAACAGATCAATTCAACTTTTGATTCGTCCACCTTTGTTCTGACCACCTCAATGGTTTCAAAACACAGGACCTCCGGATCAAAACTGATCGTATCAAGGGTGAGCTTGCCAGCCTCAACTTTGGAAAAATCCAGGATGTCATTTACAACGGACAACAGGGCTTCACAAGACAATTTCGCATTATTCAAATACAATTTCTGTTCGTCATCCAATTGCGTATCCATGAGCATATCCGTATATCCGACGATCCCGTTCAACGGGGTCCTGATTTCATGACTCATGCTGGCAAGAAAATAGGTTTTCGCCTTTGAGGCCTCCTTTGCTTCCATGGCAAGTTGGTTTGCCCGGTCAATAGCAGCACAAAGCTCCTGGTTGGTTTTTTTTATATGAAGCAGATATGTTTTTTCCCTTGCAATCCGGTCTATTCTGGCAAGCATTGAATTAATATCAAAGGGCTTGGACATATAGTCCGAGGCACCGGCATTCATGATGTCAATATAAGAATACTTATTGGCATACCCGGTCATGATAATAAAATCGATATCCGGACGGGTGGCCTTTACCTGTTTTAAAAACTGGAT
>JBNKNP010000381.1:0-5628 GCA_050293905.1 Desulfobacteraceae bacterium
ACTACATCAAAATGCAGCCATGCCAACGCATGAATCTGCTTTTTTAAATGAACATATTCCTGTCTTTATGGAAAGATATGATCTTAAGTTTACCTCGGATGAAAACTGCATTGAATATTTTTTATGCTCCAGGCACAGTAATAAAGAAATTTCCCGGTCCCTGATTCTTTCTTATTCCCTGTTTTCAAAAGGGATAACCGTGTCCAAGTTTTATCCTGAAATCTATAGGGAAATAAACTGCAGATACCTGTCTGCCGCATGTTTTTATATGATCATCCACCATGCAGTCCGGTTCTTTCAATTGAAAGATAACTGCTTGATATTTCTGGAAACGGAAAATGAAATTTTTCAACGATTTTACGCAAAACTCAACGAGTTCGGCTTTACAATCGCCCATCAACGAGTCAGTGAAAATGTTTCAGTGAAAGGCAGGTATCAGCGTTTCGAGTTTCTGACAGACGGGATTAAACCAAAGTCCATGGCAGTCTGTAATACAGATTCAATGATTTAGAAAATGGCTGCATCCAGCGTTCTCTGCCTGATATGTTCCAATACGGGAGCTGTAAACTCTTCCATGGAAATCCCCATCCTGACCTTTCCGTCAAGGGTCCTGACAGACAGGGTATCGGACTCTTTTTCCTTGTCACCGATCGTGATGATCAACGGAATATAATTGAGCTGTGCTTCCCGGACTTTCTTTTTCAGGGTTTCGCTTCTTTTGTCCACTTCGCACCTGATATGAAGCCCTTCCAGCTTTGATTTCACCTGCTCGGCATAATCGGCCAGATCCTGGTTAATGGGCAGGACAATGGTCTGTACCGGTGCGAGCCAGAGAGGGAAGCGGCCAGCAAAATGTTCCACCAGAATTCCTAAAAACCGTTCAAGTGATCCGTAAATGACACGGTGGATCATGATGGGCCGGTGCTTTTCATTGTCCTGGCCTTTATAGGTCAGATCAAACCGTTCGGGAAGGGACATGTCCAGCTGGACCGTGCCGCACTGCCAGGTTCTGCCCAGGGCATCCTTGATATGGATATCGATTTTAGGCCCGTAGAATGCGCCGTCTCCTTCGTTGATCCGGTATTCCTGACCATAATCATCCAGGGCTTTTTTAAGACCGTTGGTGGCCTGTTCCCATTGTTCGTCTGACCCGATGGATTTATCCGGCCTGGTGGATAATTCCAGGTGAAAGTTCAGGCCGAACCGGTTATACATCCGTTTGGCCAGCTTGAGAACGCCGAGAACTTCTTCGCCGATCTGGTCCGGGGTCATGAAAATATGCGCATCATCCTGGTGGAAAGCTCTGACCCGGAAAAGGCCTGACAGGGCTCCGGAGAGTTCATGACGGTGAACCAGGCCCACTTCGCCGGCCCTTAACGGGAGATCCCGGTAAGAATAGGCCTTGGTCTTATACAAGAGCATACCGCCCGGACAGTTCATGGGCTTGATGGCATATTCCTCTTCGTCAATGACCGAGGTGTACATGTTTTCCCTGTAATTTTCCCAGTGTCCCGACTGTTCCCAGAGCTTTTTATTCAGCATGACAGGGGTTTTGGTTTCCACATACCCGGCAGCCTTGTGTTCTTCCCGCCAATAGTCGAGAAGCGTGTTCCAGACATCAATGCCTTTGGCATGGAAAAAAGGCATGCCCGCAGCTTCATCATGAAACGAGTAAAGATCAAGGCGGGTCCCCAGCTTTCTGTGGTCTCTTTTTTTGGCTTCTTCGATCATGTGGATATATTTGTTGAGCTGTTTTTTATCAAAAAAGGAGATGCCGTAAAGTCTTTGAAGCTGCTCTCTTGTCTGGTCGGCCCGCCAGTAGGCACCGGAAATTTTTAACAGCTTGACCCCTTTGATCATGCCGGTATGGGGAATGTGCGGTCCCCGACAGAGGTCTATGAATTTTCCGTTCTGGTACAAAGAGATTTCTTCTGAATCGGGAAGCTCATTGATCAGTTCGATTTTAAAGGGATTGTCCTTGAACAGTTCAAGGGCTTCGGATTTTGAAACAACTTTTCTGACAAATGTATTTTTGGCCTTGATGATTTTTTTCATTTCCGCTTCAATGGGCGCAATATCATCTTCGGAGACCGGCGGCATGTCAATGTCGTAATAAAAACCGTCTTCCACAACCGGGCCGATGGTCAGTTTTGCGTCTTTGTGGATATTGAGTACGGCTTCGGCCATAACATGGGCAGACGAGTGGCGCAGAATTTCCAGTCCTTCCTCATCATTGGTGGTAATAAAGCTTATGGCGCAATCGGTTTCAATGGGGCTGCTCAGATCCTTTAACCGCTCGTCGGTTCTCATGGCCACGCAGTTTCTGGCAAATCCTTCGGAAATACTTTTTGCCACATCCATGCCCGTGGGGATATCTTCAAATTGCTTTATACTCTTGTCCGGAAATGTTATGCTGATCATCTTATTTTTCTTTTCCATTGTGTTTTATTTTTGTGTTAAACATAAGAGATAAATTTTAAAAGAAGTAGTGTAAACAATCAAGGGAAAAAATATTGAATTATCAGTTTATAGAATCCGACCTGCAATTGCGCACGATCTGTGACGGCCTGCTCAAAGAAAAAATGATCGGCGTGGACCTGGAAGCCGACTCCATGCATTGTTTCAAGGAAAAAATCTGTCTGATCCAGATTGCCACTGACCAGGAAGCGTATTTAATTGATCCCTTTGTTGTGGGAGATCTCTCTTCTTTTGCAGAGGTGCTTGAAAATAAATCCGTGGTCAAGATTTTTCACGGATCCGATTTTGATATCAGGAGCCTGGACAGGGATTATACTGCCCGGGTGAATAATCTGTTTGATACGGAAATTGCCTGCCGGTTTCTGGGTGTGAAAGAACGCGGACTTGCGGCATTGTTAAAAGGGCATTTTGATGTCACGGCTGACAAGAAATTCCAGAAAGTGGATTGGTCAAAACGACCTTTAAAGCAGGATATGATCGAATATTCAGTGGAAGATGTGGCCCATTTAACAAAGCTTTACACCATTCTGGTCCGGCAATTAGAGGAACGGGGCCGGTTTTCATGGGCCAAAGAGGAGTTTGAGTTCCAGGAACAGGTCCGGTATGAGAACAATCATACCCTGCCGTTGTTCAGGAAATTTAAAGGGGCCGGCCGGCTGGACAACCGCAGTCTGGCCGTGCTTGAGAATCTGTTGAAGATGAGATTGAAGATTGCTGAAAAAAAGGACCGCCCTCTGTTCAAGGTGATCTCCAATTCAGCCCTGATCACCCTGGCCGTTGAAAAACCAGCCAGTATTGATCAAATGATACAGCTTCGGGCTTTGAGCCCAAGACAGGCAGATATGTACGGCGACCTCTGCCAAAAGGCCATTGCTGCTGCGCTGGATCTTGCCCACAGGAGTCTGCCGTCATATCCGAGGACCAGGCGGCCGAAAACAGATACCGGTGTGCTAAAACGGGTCAAGCGGTTAAAGAAGTTGCGGGAACGGTTGAGTGAATCACTGGGAATGGAACCCGGAATCCTGTTTAATAACACATTGATCACCGCTGTTGCAGTTGGAAATCCGGCAACCCCGGATGCCCTTGCCGGCATTGAGTCCATCCGCAGATGGCAGGTTGAGGCCATGGGCGATAAAATCTGCGACACCCTTAGGGGTTATAAATAGATATTTTTTTTACAACAAGGGGAAGATATCCATGGAGCTTGAATTTGTTAAAATGCAGGGCATCGGCAATGATTTTATCGTCATAGACGACCGGGCCCTGGCCATTGACCGGCGCATGAGCCAGGCCGCAAACAGGACCAGAACTTACCCTGATCTGGCAAGACAGCTTTGCTCCAGGCATTTCGGCATCGGAGCAGACGGTATTCTTCTGATTCAGCCTTCAGAGGATCATGATTTTAAATTCAGGATCTATAATTCCGACGGATCATCCGCCCAGATGTGCGGGAACGGCCTGCGCTGCGTAGCAAGGCTGGCCTATGAAACAAGGATTGTTGCTCAGACACAAATGCGGGTGGATACCCTTGCCGGAACCATGAAAGCTGAAGTGATAACCGATGATAACGGTCAGGTCATTTCGGTGCGGGTGGATATGGGGGAGCCTGAGCTAAACTGTATTAAAATCCCCTTTGACAGTCCACATGAAACATCGGGCGAAAAAGCAATTGAAGTCCCCCTGGCTGCCGGCGGCAGGTCCTATACGATCACGGCAGTGTCCATGGGCAATCCCCATGCCGTCATCTTTGTGGATGATGTTGACCGTGTGGATCTTAAAGCAGTCGGCCCGGCCATTGAAAATCATGACCGGTTCCCTGAAAAGACCAATGTGGAATTCATCGAGGTGGTGAGCCCGGATGAACTGAAGATGAGAGTCTGGGAAAGGGGGGCAGGCATTACTCTGGCCTGCGGTACCGGGGCCTGTGCCGCCCTGGTGGCTGCCACCCTTACCGGACGGGCAGATGGCCGGGCTCTCATCCACCTTGACGGGGGGGATCTTGAAATCACCTGGGATAAAAAAAGCAATCATCTGTTCATGCAGGGACCTGCTGTTTCTGTCTTTTCCGGCCGGATCAGGGTTGAATAGCCAAACAGATCCCGGACGTTTTTTATCCTGATTCCTTTTGTGATTCTAATCAAAGATGATGGAACTTGCCACCACCTCAACAATGGATTTAACCTGGTAATCCAGATCGTAGTTTTCTGCAATATCCCTGATCTGGTTTTTGCAGTTAAAGCAGCCGGTAATCACGGTTTTTGCCCCGGTCTGCCTGATCTGGTCCGCCTTGATTTTTCCCATGCGCTGGCGGATATGTCCGAGATCCCCGGTGGAGGCCAGTCCGCCGCCGCCGCCGCAGCAGTAATTGTGGACACCTGTCGGGGTCATTTCCACATAATTACTGGTCAATGCTTTGATCACCCGGCGGGGCTCGTCAATCACACCGCCCCTGCGGCCGATATTGCAGGGGTCATGATAGGTGACCGGACCTTCAAACACATCTTTTTTAAGCTTTAACTGCTTGTTTTGAATGTACTGGTCGATCAGTTCCACAAATGTGTACACCGGAAAATCAAACCGTTGCCCTTGAATTTTTTCCATTTCATGTTTTAACACCCGGTATCCGTGACCGCAGGGGGCAAGGGCCAGTGACTGGGAGTTGAGTATTTCTCTTGCCTTGACCGGGCTGGTTGCCACCTGGGCGGCATTTTCCTTGCTGCCCTGGTAAAAGGCATAGTTGACCACATCAAATCCATCCGTGGACAAGGTGAAATCCTCTTTTGCCGCGGCCAGGATTTTGAGTTCATCCATGAGCAGAAAGGGGAGATCTCTCAAGGTCAAGGGGTGAGGAATATAAAGGACCTTGGCCTCCTTGACATCAATGGGCAGGGTAAAGCCTTCTCCCATATCTTCCTCCATTTCTTCTGCCAGCCATTCAATGGTATCAATAAAATCTTCTTTGGAAAGCCCCAGGTAATTCCCGGTTTCAAGGGTGGTATTGACCGGGCCGATCAACCCCGAGGGCAATTTTCCCAGGCCGAAGAGCAGGGCCCGGGCCATGTACATGATTTCACCGGTATTGATCCCCATGGGACAGGCCAGGGCACAGTTGCCGCAGATGGTGCAGTTTTCGAACGCAGCTTTGTAAAG
>JBNKNP010000382.1:0-4838 GCA_050293905.1 Desulfobacteraceae bacterium
GTTGATAAGGATGCTCCCATGTTTGAGCTCAAGGTAAAAAGCAAATTTGCAGGCGCCCATCAATTGACCATGGTCGGTCAGAAATGTGAAAACCTGCATGGGCATAATTGGAAGATTGAAGTCTGTGTTTCAGGTGAAAAACTCAATTCAGCAGGCGTCCTTGCAGATTTCGGGGATATTAAGAAAGCGGTCAGGCAGGTTGTGGACGGCAAACTTGATCATAAATTTTTAAACGAGCTTGATATGTTCAAGGAGCAGCAACCAACATCTGAACGGATTGCCGTATATGTCGCAACCCAGGTCCAGGCATTTTTAGATGATAATGTTGCAGAAGATGTCCATGTTTCAAAAGTCATGGCCTGGGAATCAGATAATGCCTGCGCCACCTATTTTCCCTGATGTTCTGATGCGGGTTGTTTTTTGTTGAGCCCAAGTATCTGTTTGGCCGGAATAATTCCCGTGGCTGCAGCAGATACGATATTTCCGGCAACGCCGGGACCGTCTCCTGCAACATACATCCCTTTGATCGTTGTTTCAAGATGAGCGTCTGTTTCTATCCGGGTGGCAAAAAATTTAATTTCCGGCGCATACAGCAGGGTCTCATCGTTGGCCACACCCGGAACAACATGGTTTAAAGACTCAAGACCTTCAACTATGTTGGTCAATATCCTTGCCGGCAGTGCCATGGCAATATCCCCGCAGACCACGTTGGTCATGGTGGGTTCGATATACCCTTTGCTGATGCGGTTCCAGGTTGAGCGCCTTCCCCGTTTTAAATCGCCGAATCTCTGCAAAATGGGTTTGCCGTTACCGATGAGAGTAGCCAGTTTTCCAATGGATTCTCCATAGGCCTGATTATCGGTAACCGGTTCGGTCAGGACAACCTTGGATAAAAAGGCGAAATTGGTATTGCCTGATTTTTTGTCTGAATAGGCATGGCCGTTGACACAGACAAAATCGGTGTAGTTCTCAAGAGAGATAAAGCCTCCCTGATTTGTGCAGAAAGTCCGGGCCTGGTCGTCATAGGTAGGGGTTTGAATAAAAAAGGTGGGATCATAAATCACGTTACACAGATCATCCATGATATCATTGTGGACTTCCACCCTTACACCGACCTCAATCCCCCGCTGGCTGAGTCCGATCCCGTGCTTTCTAGCCAGTTGCGCTACCCAGTTGGCGCCTACCCGTCCGGGTGCCAGGATGACATTGGATGAATCATACCGGCCTTTATCGGTTATGACGCCCTGAACCGTATGGTCCTGCCGGATAATATCGACCACTTCTTCACCGGTTTTAACTTCAACACCTTTTTCCCGGATGTAGTCTGCCATCCCGGTAATATAGGCAGGCAGGTTATCCGAGCCCAGATGCTTCTGCTTAATCAACAGCAGGTCAATTCCGGCTTTTTTGGCTTCTTTCCGGATCTGACGGGCCGTATCCATATTGGTGGGAAAAACCGGGCCGTCCATTTTGAACCGGGTAAAGATTTTTTCGGTTTCGTCGATGAGCTGCTGCGCGGACGACAGGGGCATGAACCGTGTCAGATCCGTCTTGCCCAGCCGGGGAATAAAATTGAGTTTACCGTCGGAAAAAAGTCCGGCACCGCCAATACCGGAAAGAATATTACAGGGGCTGCATTGGACGCAGGTTTGACGATCATGATTCGGACATTTTCGGTTTAAAGGGTCTTTCCCTTTTTCAATAATCAGTACAGCTAAATCAGCGTGCTCAATTAAATAATAGGCCGCGAAAAGCCCGGCCGGCCCGCCGCCGACTATAATTACATCATAGATCATATGCCACCTGAAGGATAAGGTCAGGTAACATGGGCGTAGCAGAGGCAGGGCTGCTGACTGAAATCGTCAAAGCGCGATAACGGAATTGTCAATGCCGGGAAACGGCGACGGATAATATGCATCCGCTTGCTTGTCGTTCAACCATTTTTCCTTGTCCACAAGATATCTGAATTGATAGGCCTTGTCTTTGGTCAGGTCGATCTGATAGGAAAAATCCCCGTTTTTTAATTTTTTCATAGGGCAGCCTTGGATGTCCCAGTCGTTCCATTCGCCGACAATGTGGACAGAGGCGGCAGAACCAATATCCTTTTTATGGATTTTGAAATTGACCTTGCAGATCGGTTTGGTTTTCAGAAATTTTTTTGTAAACATGTCTCCTCCATCTGAGGTGAGGGTTAGATCGTTGGTAAGGATCTCACGAATTATAAATTTGATTAGGGTATTCTAGAACTATTTTTTATTGGGTGTCAAGAAAAAGCTTTGGGCACAAAAAAGATGTTTTGCCGGTATGGTTTATACATCAATTCAAATGATTGCCGGATATTTTTGCTTGAATAATTGACATATTTAAAGATAAGAGACATACTGATGACGCAAAGCTTAAAAAACATTGATGTTAAGAAAAATTTTCCGGAGCCTGCTGAATAATGACATCACCAGATGCTGCCCGCCCGGTTGAATGGCAGGGGGGAGAACACAGATTCCCGTTTCGATACCCCCAGGAAATTGAGGAATGGGTGAGCCTGCGGTCAGGGCGGCGGGTTATCCTTCGCCCGATCCGGCCTGGAGATGAAAGTGCGTATAAGCATATGTTCCGCCAGTTGGATTCGGATGATGTCCGGTTCCGGTTTTTTAATTATTTAAAAGAACTTCCCAAGACTGAAATCAAGCGGTTCGTGGATATTAATTACGATAAAGATATCAATATAATTGCAAATGGTCTGAGCCGGGGGGGGTGTCCGGAAATGCTCGGCGTCATCGGTGCATTTTTGGATGTTGAACAGTCCAGCGTTGAATTCGCCATGGTCATCCGTTCTGATTTGAAACGACAGGGCCTGGGCAAAATCCTTCTGAGCCGGTTAGTCGAATATTGCAGCAGGCGCAGATTTCGTCAGGTCATCGGTCAGGTGATGGCGGTTAACAGGCCCATGCTCGGGCTCACCGGTTCTCTGGGGTTTAAAAATATTTATGAACCCGGACAGGAGGATGTCACTGTTTGGTTAAAACTCAGATAGATGGGAAATATGAATCAGCAACAAAAAACTGTGTTTTTTGGGAAATAGAAAATGACGCTTGAGACAGGAAGCAGACTGAATATCATTGCCATCAATCCCGGTACCCAGTGCAGGATCAATCTTGAAAAAAAAATGTCCCAGGAAGATTTTCCCCGGTTTTATTTGAAGCAATACGGGCGGGTGGATGATTTTTTAAGCAGTGAGAATCATCCGGTTCATGCTGTCCTGATAAATACAAGCCAGGTCAGGACAGGGTATTCTGATCAATATATCAAGGATATTTGCACCAGTATTCACCTGGAGTTTAAATCTGCGGCCATTATTTTTTTCAGTGACGAAGATCAGCCGGATATGGAGAAAAGTGCGCTTAGACACGGGGCGCAGGCATATTTTACACGGGACCAAATGGAACATTCTGATTTTGCAAGGCAATTGCATGGTGCCATATTGCGCCAGAATGCCATTGTGAAGTCTATCTGCCAAATGCATTATGATGGCCAGACACAATTGCCCAACCCATTGCTGTTTAACGAACTTTTACACCAGGCAATCAATCATACCCGTCGCCGGGACCGGATACTGGCGCTGCTTTGGATCCGGATCCGGTTTAAAGGTGCTGCCTTCCCTGACGGTGACACTGACATGATAAATCAGGGGGTTGTTATTGTAGCGAACCGGATCAAGGAAACCCTTCGTGAAAATGACATTGTCTCTAAACTGGGACTAACGGAATTTGCCGTAGTGTATACGGATCTGGTCACTCCCGGTGATGCGGAACGTGCCACGCAGCGGCTGCTCAAATCCGTTCGTAAGCCCCTGATATTCAATCAAGAGGAACAACCGCATCTGGTTACTGTGGGTATCAGCATGTATCCCATGGACGGAGGGGACATCGACAGTCTGTTGGACAAGGCAAAGTCTGCGCTGCCCCATACGTCAAACGACTTTGAAACCGGTTATCATTTTGCCAGCCAGGATATTAAAGCGTCTGTGGTTGACCGCCTGGCGCTTGAAGAGAGCCTGGACCGGGCTCTGGCTGAAAACCAGTTCGAATTACAGTATCAGCCCCAGGTTGACCTTCAGTCCGGCAGTATTATGGGCCTTGAAACCTTTATTCAATGGCGGCATCCCGAACTTGGCCTGCTGCCGGCCAAACGATGGATACAGCTTGCAAAGGATTTAGGCAAAATCGTTGATATCGGATCCTATGTACTTAAACAAGCTGTTGTCCAATTTAAAAACTGGCTGGATCAAGGGTGTGATTCCTTTGAACTGGCGATTAATTTTTCCACCCATGAATTTGTATCCAGCAAACTCCACAAACTGGTTAAAAATGTGCTGGATGATACTCGGATAGACCCTCAACTGCTGGTGCTTGAATTTCCAGAGGACAGTATGCTGGTGCACGGGGACCGGGCTGTCCGGCATTTAAATGATTTAACGGAAATGGGTGTTAAATGTTCTTTGGATAATTTTGGATTTGGCTATGCATCTTTAATTCAATTAAAATTATATCCCTTTCATGAACTGAAAATCGACCGGTCTTTAATATCCGGAATTGTCGATGAAAAGTATGATAGAACGATTGTATCCGCCATCATTGCCATGGCCCATACCATTGGGCTGACCGTATCGGCAGCCGGCGTTGAAACTCAAGAGCAGTGCCATATCCTCAAAGAAGCAGGATGTGACCGGGTTCAGGGATACTATTTCAGCCGCCCGCTGCCTCCGGCGGAAGTCTTTCCCTTTTTAACCGGGAATCGAAAGCTCTGCTAAACCGCAACTTCTGCCCGTGGGCAGAAGTTCA
>JBNKNP010000383.1:0-60690 GCA_050293905.1 Desulfobacteraceae bacterium
CCTGGATATCAGCGGACCGGTGAGAGCCCTTGAAACAACCGCCCGCCGCCTGAGCCTTGACCCGGATCAGAAAGCCACCCTGGTCTTTCCCGTGTTTTCCCAAAACAGGCTGGGCCGATCAAATTTAAAGCTTTCCCTTAACGGTCTGAAGATTGACGGTGAAAAAAGAACAATGGAACGCACCTGGTTTCTGGATACGCGGCCGGCATATCCCGCCAGGACAGCCGTGTTCAGATCCCGCCTGAAAAAGGGACAGACATTTGAAATCAAGCCGTCGCAGATGAACACGCTGTTAAAGGAAACCATCGGGGTCCAGGCAGTTTTAAGCAGTTTTCCGCCCATCAATATCCTGGATCATATCCAGCAGCTTAATGCCTATCCTTACGGCTGTCTTGAGCAGACCACCTCGGGAATTTTCCCTTTTGTGATTTTAAGCGCATCTGATATTTCCGCCCTGGGTCTTTCCGGACAAACCGATAAAAAAACCAATGAAAAAATTGAGATCGGCATCCAGCGGCTGATGGAAAAGCAGAAATCCAGCGGCGGGTTCGGGCTGTGGTCTGCCGGCAGCCATGAAAGCTACTGGTTAACCGCTTATGTGGCGGATTTCCTGCTCCATGCGCGGCAGGCCGGATATGCCGTACCGCCCAATGCATTGTCCAGGGCCCTGGAACGGCTGAAAATTTATGTCAAAAGACCCGGCGCGATCCAGCCGGACTACTATATGGATACAGACCATTACAGGGCGGCAGCCCGGGCCTATGCCGCATTTGTCCTGGCCAGGGTGCAGGCTGTCAGCCTGGGCGATGCAAGAGCCCTGTACCATTCGGTTGAACCAAAGCTGAAAGGACGGCTTGGACTGGTTCATGCCGGCCTTGCCCTTTATCTGAGCGGGGATCAGGTTTTAGGAACCCGGGTGATCCGGGATGCATTAACCAACTATAAGGAGCGGGAAACCCATATCTATTACGGGGACTATGGCAGCGACATCCGGGATATTGCCATGAGCTATTTTCTGGTATCCAATTTTTATCCGGCGTTCAATCAGGGCTCAGACTTTCTTTCAGGGCTCCGGGAAATGCTTGACCAGCAGCCGTGGCTGAGCACCCAGGAAAGAAACGCCCTGGTACTGGCCGGCAGTGTGGCTTTAAAAAACAAGGGAAAAACCTGGCAGGCAGACATCCGCGCAGGCCTCCGGAACAAGACATTAAGCCAGGATCACCAGCAGCAGTTCTTGAGTATGAAGGGAGAATCGTCCAGCGGATTTAAAATTACCAACACGGCCAATACAGATCTGTTTACCGCGGTCACCCTGACCGGATATCCGGCTCAGCGGCCTGAGCCTGAAGCAAAAGGGATACAGATTTTCCGGCGTTTTCTGACATTGGACGGAAAGCCTGCAGCAGCGCATCGGTTCATTTCCGGAGACCGGCTCATTGCAGAACTTTCAATCACAGCGGAGAAACGGATGCCCAACGGACTGCTGGTGGATCTGCTTCCGGCATGTCTTGAGCTTGAAGATCCCAATCTTGCGGGCAGTGTGGAGATTGATTCAATCGTCGTGGATAAGAAATCAATCGGCCAGTGGCAGAAAACCGTAGATATCCGTCATACCGAATACCGGGATGACCGGTTTGCGGCAGCCGTAAATATACCGGCCAAAGAAGTGGTAAGAATTTTTTACCCGGTAAGGGTGGTCACTCCGGGAGAGTACCTGATCCCGCCGCCCCTGGCCGAGGACATGTACAGGCCCGATATCCGGGCTGTCGGAGATTGTGATCCCCTGATGCAGGTCGACCTGCCTGGAAAATAAGATAATGAGGGGGAAAAGACCTGTTCGGTTTAGCCGCAGCCTGTTTATGCGGATTGGAACAGCGGGCCTTGTTGTTTTTTTTCTTTATCTTTTTATCGGGCTGGCTGTCCTGGACCGGATGTATCCGCTCAATATTAAGCCGAAAAACTGGTCCACCCTGGTCACTGCCAAAGACGGCACACCGCTTCGCGCCTTTGCAGACAGCAATGGGGTGTGGCGGTATCCTGTTGAGTTAAAAGAGGTCTCCCCATTATATCTTCAGGCGCTGCTGACCTATGAAGACCGGTGGTTTTACAGCCATCCGGGTATCAATCCGTTTTCAGTTATCCGGGCGTTTTTCCAGAACCTTTCAAGCGGGAAAATCATATCCGGCGGATCGACATTGACCATGCAGGCCGCCAGACTCCTGTATCCGAATAAAAGAACGATTGCCGGAAAATGTTCCCAGATGCTGCGCGCACTTCAACTGGAATACCACCTGGACAAGGATGAAATTTTATCGCTGTATGTGAATCTGGCACCCTTTGGCGCCAATATCGAAGGGCTCCAGACCGCCTGTTTTTCATGGCTGGGCAAACAGGCCGCAGAACTATCCCGGGCCGAAGCCGCGCTCATGGCTGTCCTGCCCCAGGCACCCAGTTTTTACCGGCCGGACCGCCATCCGGAGCGGGCACAAAAAGCCAGGGACAAAGTCCTGGACCGCATGGAAACCTACAGGGTCTGGACAAAAGAAGAGGTGGCGGCAGCCAAAAAAGAACCGGTTGCAGCCCTGCATTTTGTCCGGCCCATGACCGCTCCCCTGGCTGCCAGACGGCTTAGCCGCCTGCGGCCGGGTTCGACACGGCTGACTGCCACCATTGATTATGATCTGCAGGTTCACTTGGCAGGTCTTGTGCGCGACTATGTCTTAAGTCTGCCGGAGCGCCAGTCTGCCGCCGTCATGGTGATCAACTATCATACCATGGATGTCCTGGCCTATGTCGGGTCGGCCGATTTTTTAAACCTGCAGCGAAACGGCCATGTGGACATGGTTCAGGCGCTGCGCTCCCCGGGATCAACCCTGAAGCCGTTTTTATACGGCCTGGCCATGGATGAGGGACTCATTCATTCCCACTCCCTGCTCCTGGACACCCCCAGGTTTCAAAGAGCCTATGACCCGGGTAATTTCAGCAAAGGGTTTTCAGGACCGGTAACAGTGACAAATGCCCTGCGGCAGTCATTAAATGTTCCGGCGGTACAGGTCCTGGAAGCCTATGGTCCACGGAAATTCCATGACCGGCTGGTCCATGCCGGTGCCCGGCTTTCCCTTTCAGGAGAGCCTAATCTGAGCATGGTACTGGGGGGATTGGGAACCAGTCTTGAATCTTTAATTACGCTGTATTCCGGCCTTGCCCGCAAAGGTATTGCCGCCCGGCCCAGGCTGCTCAAACAGGATGCGTTGAATGAGCGTTACCTGATGTCGCCCGGGGCGGCCTGGATCATCAGCAGAATTTTGTCCCAGCCCATGCCCGGATTTGAAGGTATCAACCGTCTTGCCGGGCACACGCCCATGGCCTGGAAAACCGGGACCAGCTATGGTTTCCGGGACGCATGGGCCGTGGGGATCATGGGAGACTATGTGGCCGGGGTCTGGGTGGGGCGGCCGGACGGGTCTCCGTGTGTGGGCCAGTATGGTGCTGTGACGGCTATCCCTCTGCTCCGCCGGGTTTTTAACAGTCTTCCGCTGTCTGACTTCAGAACGCCGCAGCCGCCAACGGTCAGCCAACAGACCATCTGCTGGCCCCTTGGCCTGCCTGAAACCATGACATCCGGTCAGTGTTTTGTCCGGTACCGGGCCTGGATACTGGACAATAAGGTGCCGTTAACCCTGAGCCAGGGATCTGAAAATTTTTCACCGCTGCTGAAAACCTTCTGGGTGGATGAGAACGGCAACAGGGCCAGGCCCTCCTGCGGCGGTGTAAAAAAAACCACCATCGGAACCTGGCCGCTTCCGGCAGAACCCTGGCTGCCGAAGGGCTGGACACAGGACAGACTGATCCCGCTGCCGTCAAAAAACTGCCCGGATCTTGAAGATTTTTCAACCGGTCATATTCAGATTACATCCGTGTTCAATCACAGCACCTTAACCCGTCCCACAGGACAGGCCTCCAATCCGTCCATCCCGCTGCAGGCCATGGGCGGAAAAGGAGACCAGATCTGGTTCCTGGACCAAAAACCCGTGGCAAGGCTTGCACAGAACAGTGAAGGCACGCTGCCCATGCCGGCCCCGGGCGCTTACCAGCTTTCAGTGGCAGATGAGGCCGGTCATTTTGACATGGTTCATTTTGAAGTGATTTCGCTGGACGAATAAAGGAAGGAAACGATTCTTCTTGACAGACCTGACGGTTTTTTTACACAATAAGGACCGCTTATGGAAAAGAAAATCTGCCATAACACTGCCATCCCCGGGGTGGAACAGATATGAATGCATGGATAAAATACATGATCATTGTCCTGTTGGTATTTGTTGCCTCCGGTGCCGGCCTGGTGATCTACAAATTTAACATCTATCGTCCAGAGGATATTGTTATAGAACCGGTTCCGGATAATTTAAAATATTTTTCCGATTCTTATGAGCAATGCCGTGAAGGGTTTCGCACTGAAGCGAAAAATGTTTTTATAACAATGGGGAATGTCCAGGTTGAGCAGTTGAGCGTTGAAAGCCGGGAAGATCCGGACCTGACCATTGATTACTGTTATATTCCGGCTCAAAAAAAATTTAAACGGCTGTTGATTATGACATCGGGCATTCACGGCGTGGAAGGATATGCAGGCTCTGCTGTTCAGCAGATGTTTATCAAAGAGATTCTGCCCCAAACGAATGTTGAAGAACTGGGAATCCTGCTCATTCATTCAGTCAATCCTTTTGGATTTAAATATCAGCGGCGGGTGACGGAAAATAACGTGGATTTGAATCGAAACTGCAGTGTCGACATCAGTTTGTACGACAAACCAAATGAAGGATATGCGGCTTTAAATTCCTGGCTTAACCGGAAAAGGGTCTTAAGATTAACCGAATTTGACCATTTTTTCTTTCCATTATATGCGTTGCAGAAAAAAATAAAATATTCCATGCAGAAAATGCGGCAGGCCATTTTACAGGGCCAGTACAGGTACGAAAAAGGCATTTTTTTTGGCGGTAAAAGCCGGGAATCGTCTATTCAAAAGATAACACCGCTGATTCAACAGATTGCCCTGCCCTATGAAATGGTTTTCTGCATTGATCTGCACACCGGATACGGGGCAAACGGAGTGCTGCATCTTTTGCACGCACCCGTGTCTGACACCCGGAAAAGGCAAAGATTATCAAGCCTGTTTAAAGATGTTCAGATCGACTGGGCAGACACCCGGGATTTTTATTCGGTGACCGGTGATTTTCTTTCTTACCTGGAACAGATTCTCTCGGATAAAGCATATATGTCCATGACTTTTGAATTCGGAACAATGGACACCCAGACCACCCTGGGTGCCATAAAAGCGCTTCATAACGTCATCATTGAAAACCAGGGGTTTCAGTACGGATATGCCACAAAAGGAGATGAAACAGCGGTCAGGGAAAGATTCTTACAGGGCTATTTTCCGTCGTCTGCTGCCTGGCGCTCAAAAGTCATCCAGGATGCCAGACTTTTATTACAGCAGACAATGAATCAGTATCAAACACTGGAGCAGGACCCAAAAAAACAGGAGCAACCAATATGACTTACACGATTCATCCAATTGTCATGGGGACCAAAGTCTTTGACAAGAGCATGATGACGTATCAATACGGCCAGGGAGAAGTGTATACCATTCCCATCTACAGCTGGCTGATAAAAGGAAATGAAAAAACGATTCTTGTGGATACCGGCGAAATGAATCCCATCCAGTCACAAGACAGGGAAAAAGCCATTGGCGGTAAAATACACACCTTTGAAAGCGGGCTTGACCGCCACGGCTTGACACCTTCTGATATCGATATCGTGATTCATACCCACCTGCATATGGATCATTGCGAAAATGATTATAAATGTGAAAATGCCCGATTTTATATTCATGAAGCCGAACTTGCGGCTGTTCATGACCCCCATCCGCTGGATTACCGTTATCTTGAAGATTACATTGATGATATCGAAGAAAACAATCAAATCAAAATCATTACTGCCGACACAGACATTGTTGACGGTGTCCGGGTGGTTCATACCCCGGTCCATACCCGGGGCGGGCTTACCGTGTTTGTAGAAACGCAGAAGGGAACCGCTGCCATTACAGGGTTTTGCGTGATTGATGAAAATTTTAATCCACCGCCTGAAATCAGAGGCATGGAAATGGACGTCATCCCGCCGGGCACCCATGTGGATGTGTATACTGCCTATGACATTATGACCCGGATCCAGAAACAGGCAGATATACTTATCCCGCTTCATGAACCAAAGTTTGCGGCGATAGAAACCATTGGCTGATTTTCAAAAGCCTGATAATTACCCTGGAATAAATCCGCTTATCGTTCGATCTCCATATTAAGTCCTTCAACGTATAGCAGCTGAGCATTGCCTTTTTAAAGGCAGAGGAACAGCTGTGTGCGATAATTTTACAGTCAAAAATAAAATTGAATCATAAGGAGATCGTAATGGCCAAAGAAAAAAAAGACGACACAATGGTGAGTGTAAAGGAGCGTACCATATGTGAAGCCACCCAGCAGATGCTTGAAAAAGCCAGAAGAGACGGCGTAAAGATAGATCTGGATCGCGGGTATGAGATGAAGGCCTGTCCCATCGGAGCAGAGTCTGCCTGCTGTAAACACTGCTATATGGGGCCGTGCCGGTTGAACGCCAGGGATCCTTATAAAAAAGTCGGTGTCTGCGGGGCCACCATTGATACTATCGCGGCCAGAAATTTTGGACGGAATGTGGCTGCCGGTTCTGCCTCGCACAATGATCACGGCCGTCATATTCTGGGTCTTTTCAGGGGAATTGCGCAAGGTAAAATAAAAGATTTTTCCATTGATGACACCCTTAAACTGGAACGGCTGGCGAAGTCACTGGGTATTGAAGTCGAAGGAAAAGAGGTCAAGGACGTGGCTATAGAGCTGGCAGACGAACTTGAAAAAACCTTTTCAAATGTTGACGGTGAAATGCCGCTGACAAGGCGGGCACCCGAAGCGACCCGGGAATTGTGGCGAAAGGAAGGAATTATGCCCAGGGGTGCCATGCTGGAAGTGATGGAACTGATGAGCCGGACCCATATCGGGTGTGATCAGGATTACAACAACTTAATGATACAGATCAGCCGGACGGCGCTTGCCGACGGATGGGGCGGTTCCATGGTGGCAACGGAATTGTCCGACATCATGTTCGGCACTCCGTCTCCCACCCTTGCCGACGTCAACATGGGCGTACTGAAAAAAGATCATGTCAATATTATTGTCCACGGACACGAGCCTGCCATGTTTGAAGGCATGCTGGCAGCGGTGAATGATGAATTTTTTATCAATGAAGCCAAGGCAAAAGGCGCTAAAGGCATCAACCTTGTGGGCATGTGCTGTTCAGGTGCTGAAATGATGTCCCGCCACGGCGTCCCCCATGCAGGAAATTTCGGTTCCACTGAAGCGGTTGTGGTTACAGGCGCCGTGGATGCCATGGTGGTGGATATCCAGTGTATCAAACAGGGTCTGGCAGAAGTGGCCAAGTGCTATGATACCCAATTGATTACCACCAATCCCCGGGCAAAGATAGAAGGGGCCGTTCATATTGAATTTGAAGAGCCGGATCCCAGAAAATGTACGGACCAGATCCTTTCTAAAGCCATTGCCCGGTACGCGTCAAGAAAGATGCCCATAGAAATCCCCCAAAAAGTCCAGACAGGGGTTCACGGGTTTACCCACGAATACATTGAATACATGCTGGGCGGTACGTTCAGAGGATCTTACTCTCCCTTGAATGACAATATCATTAACGGCAGAATCCGTGGCGTTGCTGGGGTTGTCGGCTGCACCAATCCAAAGGTGAAACAGGATTATGTGCATGTGGAACTTGTCAGGGAACTGATTAAAAATGATGTCCTTGTGCTTCAGACCGGATGTTCACAGATCGCGCTGGCAAAGGCAGGTTTGCTGGTTCCCGAAGCAGCACCGCTGGCAGGGCCCGGTCTTTCCGAAGTCTGTGAAACCGTGGGAATGCCGCCGGTTCTGGGCCTTGGTTCGTGCGTGGATAATACCCGCATCCTGATTGCCGCGTCCGCCATGGTTGAAGCCGGCGGTCTGGGCAATAGTATTGCCGAACTTCCGGCTGCCGGATGCGCACCCGAGTGGATGAGTGAAAAAGCCCTGGCCATTGGCCAGTATTTTGTGGCTTCCGGCGTTTACACAATCTTCGGCATTGGTTTTCCCTCCATTAAAGAGACCAAATTTCATGATTTGATGTTTAACGGTCTTGAAAAACAGGGCTTTGGAAAATGGGGAACCGCGTCCGATCCAATCGAGATTGCCCAAATGATGATCGCCCATATTGATAAAAAACGAAAAGAACTCGGTATTGACAAGGCCAGGGAAAGAACCCTTGTGGATATGTCCGACCGCCGGGAAATTGCATCGTAATCAAAAAAAAACAATTGAAAATATAATGGGCCGTGCACCATCTGTGCACGGCCCAAACCATTCTTAGCCTTTTCCATTATATTGAATAATATGGGATACTCCAATAGCGACAGATGTGCATCCTCTGAATTTCGGCTGATTTTCAGAGGGTTCAATGAGCTCCAAATACCTCCGGGAAACCGGCTCGAGAGTTTAAAAGGCGGCAGCAAACATCAATATAGCATCCGGATAAATCAGCAATACCGGATCTGTTTTTTTTTGGAAGGAGGGCCAAGCATATGATCTTGAAATCACAGACTATCACTAATACTGTTTCAAGAAAACTCCCTAAAAACCGTCCCCCCAACACATCCGGGGGAAATGCTTTTGGAAGAGTTTGTCAAACCTCTTAAGATCACTCAGACAGCGCTTGCTCAGAAATTAGGTGTATCATATCCTCGACTTAACGAAATTATCAAAGGTCGAAGATCAGTAACACCAGACACGGCGTTAAGATTATCTCATGTTTTGGGATTGTTGGCTTTTCTTGACTTTTTTTGTGAAAATGAATAGTGATAATGGACACAAAAACATAACTGGAGATTTAATATGCGATATATACTGACGATACTTCTGCTTTTTTTTGCTTCAACCGCTGTTGCCGCTACTGATATTGTTGCCACATATAAATATTCGGACGGCAATATGATAACCCTTGTGACAAGGGACAGTCAGCACGTTAGAATGGAGACATCCCCCACAAGCTATATGCTGCTTAAAGATGACAAGGTTTACTCCGTATCCCGGGATGACGACGGCCAGTGGATGGTGATGGACATGGAGCAGATGAAAGGGCTGACATCGGGCGGCGGATTCATGAGCATGTTCGGCGGTCAGGCTGCTGAGCCGAAAGAATATACGGCAAAGTATGAAAAAACCGGGCAGAAAGAGAAAATAGCCGGGTATACCGGTATTGTCTATAATGTTGAGATGATGGAAAATGGGAAGCTGGTCCGAAGAGATGAAGTGGTCTTGTGTTCCCATTCTGATGTGAAAAAAGTGAATCAGGCTTGGGCTGCCATGTCTGCCCGGATGGGGGACTCCATGGGTGAAGAAATGTCAAAGAGCATTGAACAAGCCACAAAAGAGGCTCAGAAAGCCGGCTATGGCGGTATGCTCAGGTACGGGGATGAAATGAAACTTTCCAGCCTTCAAAAAAAGACCTTGAATGCTGACTATTATCAATTGCCGGCAGGGGCTAAAAGCGTTGGAATGGGAAAAATGCCCGGAGGTCAGACCCGGATGAGCGTGCCGGAACCGGAACAGCCCCGGGATCTGCCCCAGTCCGGACAGGAAAGCCAGGCGCTTGAACCGGTGGATTACGAGCTTGACAAAGCCGAAGAGCCGGCTCCGCCTGTAAAAGAGGAACCCGCCGCCGACAAGGAAGATGAACTTCAAAAGAGTGTCAAAGGGCTGCTCGACAGTTTGTTTAATTGATCATTTAAAGAGCGAGGACAATCATTCTGACGGGCGCTATTGTTGATTCATATTCCCCCTTCCGGATTTTTTTCAATAAAACCGTCCGGTTTGTTCTGGTGGGAAAATGGCTGCATGTGGTAACGGTCATTTCCTTTGTTCTTTTTGCAGGAGGCGGCAGATCCGCCCTGTACAGGCTTGATCATGGTGATACCACAGGTTTTCTTATGTCTACCTTGCTTGGTCTTTACGGCCTGGTTTTGATTTTCTTTGCCCAGATGGATGCGTTCTGCCGGTTTCAGAACTATAAGCTGGCCAAGGACCTGTTTTTTAAAAATAAATTCAAAAAAAGAATTGCAGATCTGTTTTCCGTGTCACGGTGTCAAAGAGATGCCGTCTTTGTTGCGGCAAAAGATCTGGGACTGGCCCTTGAATTGGCTGACTATTACCATCACAGGGGGTACCGGTGGTATCACCTGCTGCCTGACCGGGTGCTTGAAAATCCGGGCATTCTGTTCACCCGGGCATATTGGAAAAAAACCTTGTTTGTCTGCCCGTATCAGTCTAAATATTTTTTGTGGTAATTTAGTCTTTTTTGATCCTAAAATTTCATGACCTTGTTCATCTGAGGGACAATCACCCGGATATCCGGGTATTTTTTTTGAACCGCCTCAATAAACGGCTCGATATTCACCTGCTGCGATAAAGGGGGGAAAAAATCGTCAAAGTGATGGGGAATAATAATTTTGGGATTTAAAATTTTAACATATTCAAGTCCGATGTTACAAATATTTGAATGCCCCTGGAGCGGGACCAGCAGGATATCAATGGGCCTGTCATGGATCTGTTTCAATTCCCGGGCAGTTGAACCGGCCGTGCCGAAAAACTGGATCACTTTGTTTTCAACCATGAACCGCCAGCTTAAGACCTGGCCGCAGGGATAGTTTTTCAGCAAGGGAAAGACAGAGAACAGTTTGTAATTTATTTTTAAGAGCGTTGACAGGACCAGGCGAAAATCAAACCGGACATGACGGCTGAAAAAGGCCTGGGCGCAATAGCTGTTGAACTCAAATGTTGTTTTGTCTTTGACAATTGGAACAATGGATGACGGATCCAGGTTTTTCTGTGTCAGATGCTTTGTCACCCGGGAAGAACAATAAATTTTTGAACCGGCGCTATGCGCAATCTGGGGGACATCCAGGACATGGTCAAAGTGACCGTGGGAAATAAAGATTTGGGCGGCTTTTATCATATTGGATGGACAGAGATCCTGTCTGGGCCGGGCGGCTTTTGTTCTTGAAAGATAAGGATCTACAAGAAAAATCTGATCTTGTGTTTTAAATTCAAAACCGGCGGTTCCAAGCCATTTAAGTTCCATGATGGTTCTTCTTTTTTGCATTTACGGGTTGATTATAAGAATTTTTTATCAATGCATGAAAATTCTTTCAAGAAAAAGTCTTTAACCGATAGAGCAAACAAAAGCATTTGATTTATGAAAAATCACTCCTATAGTTTAAGAGTATAGCAATAATGCGACAGCAACGCCCTCATTAAGGAGGTGTCTGATGGGAAAAAAACTTCGTGCCTGTAAATCATGCGGTAAAACGGTTAGAGGGAAAGGGCATCTTTGCGACCCGGTTGAACTGGAAGAAGCCTTTGTCTGCCAGGATTGCGGTGCATCTTCCACAGATGCGAAACATATCTGCAAACCCAAGCTTCAAAAATTAAAATATACCTGTAAAAAATGCGGCCGGCTCTCCGTGAAATCGGAAAAGCTGTGCAAACCAAAAGAAATATAACAGCAATTAACGTTAAATTTATATAAAAAACGTTATTTTTTTATTGTAAATACCCAAAAGTATTGCTTTTCATGCGATAACTTTCTATAGAAGTAATCAGTGGAATTAATAGAAAGAATTGGTGTTTTTACAGGCTTTGCAGGAAGGAAGCAAACGGTTGGGCAATGATCGATAATCGAATTTTTGAAAAATTGGAACAGTCTAAAAACCTGCCGCAGATTCCCCAGGTCATGCTGAAACTGGTAAAGGCCTGCAGCAGTGAAAAAACAAGCATTGATGAGCTGGTTACGATCATTTCTGCGGATCCTTCCCTGTCTTCCAAACTGCTCCAGATAATCGGTTCGGCCTATGTTAATCTGCCCAAAGAGATAAACAGTATCAAAACAGCAGTGGTCTATCTGGGTCTTGACAATATTCGCAATATGGCCGTCTCCACTGCTGCCATGCATTTTTTTAAATTTACAAAGCCTGTAAACGGCTTTGATATGACGGCATTCTGGTACCATAGCTATAAGTGCGGCGTGATTGCCGGAAAAATAGCCCGGGAGAATAATTTTTCCAATCCGGATGAATTTTTTCTGGCCGGGCTGCTTCATGATATCGGCCGTCTGGTGTTAATGGAGAATTTTCCGGAGGATTACAAGACCATTCTTGATACATCTGCAGATGAAAAACAGATCCTTGCCTCTGAAATGAAAATGTTCGGTACGAATACCCCCCAGGTCAGCGCATGGCTGTTTAACCGATGGAACCTGAATCCGCTGGCATCAGATGCGGTGCTTTTTATCAACGAACCCATTGAGCAGATTGAAAGCGCGCTTTCCCATGTGAAAGTGGTGTTTATTTCAAATGCTCTGGCTGTTGAGGAATCCATTTCAACGCTCTGTGATGTTCTTTCCTTGACCAATATTTCCCAGGTCAGGCTGGAACAGATTATCAGGCAGGCAGCCCGGGAAGTCGACACAATGGCCAGAAGCCTTGGGCTTGACAGGGATAATGTTGACGATAATGCCTGCCAAGAATCTTTGACCGGAGAATTAAAGGATTTTTCTTTATTTTTCGGTACCCTTCAAAACCTGCTTCATGCCAGGGATATTGATTCCGTGCTGGATATTGCCCAAAACGGGTTTAAAATTGTTTTTAATGTTGAACGTGTATTCCATTTTCTCCTGGATGAAAAAAAGCAGATTCTTACCGGAGTTTGTTCAGACACAGATAAGTCACATAAAATCATTAAAACCATTGCCCTGCCCCTGTCAAATGAATCAAGCGTTCTGGTGAAAAGCTTTAAATCTCAAACGATCCAACACAGCTTTGAAAAGAAATCCGTTGAAAAACAAGCCGTTTCCGATATGCAGATCATCCGGCTGCTCGAGACACCGGGTATGTATTGTATACCCATCCGCTCACCTGAAAAAGCATTCGGGGTCATGGTACTGGGAGTGAGCCATGCTGCGGCAAAAGAGCTCGATGATAATGCCGGCCTGGTCAACCTTTTTTCCCGGCAGACCGGTGTCTGTATCCAGAGTCTGCAATTTCATACCGACTATGCGATGGATATCCATGAGAAAAAAATGGAAGCCTATGCCACACTCACCGACAAGGTGATCCATGAAATTAACAATCCCATATCTATTATTAAAAATTATATTGAAACCTTAAAGCTCAAATTACCGGACAAACATCCGACCCAGGGAGAGCTGTCTGTCATCAGCCAGGAAATGAACCGGGTGGCAGGACTTCTGGATAAGATGAGATGTTTTGCAAACCCCAAAATCGAATCATTTGAACCTGTAGATGTTAACGAGCTGTGCCGAACGATTCTTGATATCTTGAAAAAATCAATTCTGCTGCCGAAAAAAATCGAAACACAGATCTCTATAGATCCTGAAATTCCAGATATTAAAACAGATCCGGATGGATTAAAGCAGGTGTTTATCAATCTGGTTAAAAATGCAGCCGAAGCCATGACGGACGGCGGTTTAATTTCAATTAAAACCCGGCTGCTGTCCGAATCTGCAAAAATTATGATAGATGAGAAAAAGAAGCTTTCGGGAAATATCGAGATCATTATTTCCGATAACGGACCGGGGATAGATGAAACCGTAAAGGAAACACTGTTTGATCCCTATACAACCACAAAAAGCGGAGAAAAAAATTCAGGCCTGGGACTTTCCATTGTCCACTCAATTGTAAGGGAATTGAATGGGACCATTGTCTGCCGAAGTGAAAAAGGCAGGGGTACTCAATTTGTCCTGACACTGCCGGTGAGTTCATCCGGAAAGGGTCAACAAACAGGCTTTTAATCATGAACCAGACGGAAACAATGATGATGCATCCCCTAAAGCCGTTAAAATCCGGAGAACTTCTTGTGAAAGAAGGGTTGGTCGGTCCGGAAGATATTGAAATGGCTCTGGGCGTTCAGAAAAAACGAAAAGCTCTGCCGGGATTGAGCAAACAGCATTTAATCGGCATGATCCTGTGTGACCTGAATCTGATCACACCCCTGGACAATTATTATGTCTTGCAAAAACATAATAAGCTGATCACCATTGAATCCGCCCTGGAAAGCGGCCGCCTGCTGTCAAAGGAAGAGATTTCAGACGCCGTAAAACAGTCCGAACAACAGGATATCCCATTGATAAGCTTTCTGCTGAAAACCGGACAGGTATCCCCTGACCAGATGCAGAAGATCGTATTCAGCCTGTTCCATATCCCGTTCCGGTCCATCAGTGATTTTATTTTTAATGAAAAAGACAGAATAACGCTGACCCGGGTAATGGAAAAAGATCGTTCTGAAAAACACCGGATGATCCCCCTGGTAGTAAAAGAGAACACGATTTTGTTCGGCATTACCACCCCGGATAACCTGCTGGTGATCCGTGAAGTGAATGAACAATTTCCTCAATACCGGATTAAATGCCTGTTTGTTCCGGTTTCCGGGTATAATTGGTTTTCAAAAATTATTTATGATCAAGCCCGGCCACAGACAATAAAAAAAGATAAACCTGTGGACCTTTCTCTGCTCTTAAGCTTTAAAACAATTATCAAGGATCCTGAAATACAAAAGCAGTCTGTCTGGATTCTCTATGAAAGATATGAGATGCTGCGGCGGTTGACCGGCAAGGACAAACGGGGTAATTTTCAGGATGAATTCAATAGGTTCATTCAAAAAATGCACAACCGGATTTGCAGGGAATATAACAGTGATCAAATCGAATACTCATTGTTAAAAGAAGGTGAAACCGTGAGCGTGGTGGCCCTTCCTTTACACCGGGCTCAAAAAAAAGATGAGTAAATAAAAAACACAGGTGTCGGCATGGCAAGAATTATTACCATAACCAGTGGAAAAGGCGGGGTAGGAAAAACCAGCATCAGTCTTAATTTATCCCTGGCCCTGGCATCCAAGGGGCATAGGGTCTGTCTGTTTGATGCGGATCTTGGCCTTGCGAATGTCAATATTCTAACGGGGATCTATCCTGAAAAAGATCTGATTCATGTGATTTCAGGCATGGCGGATCTGAAAGATATTATGGTCAAGGATTTTCAGGGTATTGATATCATTCCCGGCAGTACAGGCGTGGAACGGCTGGCAGACCTGACCCTTGAAGAGACCCGTGGATTGATCAATGCTTTTTTAAACCTGGATGACTATGATTATTTTATTTTTGATACTTCGGCCGGTATTTCTTCCCAGGTGTTGTCGTTCTGCATGGCTTCCCATGAAATAATTCTGGTTGTCACCTGTGAACCGACATCCATGACCGATGCATATTCCATGCTTAAATCTTTTTCAAGACACGGATATGGCAATCCGGTTAAAATATTGATCAACCGGGTTAAAACCGGAAAAGCTGCTAAAAAAACCTATACCCAGTTAAAAGAAACAGTAAAACGGTTTTTAACTGTGACCCTTGAGCCCCTGGGGATTGTCGGACAGGACAACAGCGTGGAGATGGCTGTGGTTTCCCAGACCCCGTTTACCATGCTTTTTCCCAACACTCTGGCATCAAAATGTATCCGGACAATTGCAGATAAGCTGATCAATAAAGCAGGTGAGGCTGCAGATATGCCCCTGGAGATTTTCTGGGACAACTGCCTTGCTTTTTTTGAAAAACATCATAATGCAAAAAAAGAAGTGCCGGTACAACCCGGGAACCGGCCAGGTGAGAATGAACAGAAAAAAACGCCGTCCGAAACAGACACCGGGTCATCTTCGGACAAACAAATATCTGATTCGGCTCTTTACCAGGCCCTTGACCAGAAAATTGACCGCATAGATCAAAAATTATCCATCCTGACAGAGCAGGTGGATCAAATCCGGCAATTGCTGGGAGACCGGAAAATGGAGCAGATAAAAGAGCCTGTCCCTCGGCCGCTGCCCAAATCCGGAAAAATTACCCTGGATTTTGAATCCTGGCTCAAGGAAAATAAAAAGCTGTCTTACTAATTCTTTTTATTCAACAAACCGGGAGATCGGATATGATAAAAAAAATATTATTATTTCTTTTTTTTGTGCTGTTTTTTACCGGTGTTTATCCGGTGAATGGAGAAATTGTTACCACAGGGGATGATCAGCAATCCATCAGCCTGACCATTTACAATTCAGACCTGGCCCTGGTCCGGGATACCAGAAAGATTAATCCGGGTAAGGGAGAACAGGTTCTTGCATTTAAGGAGATCAGCTCAAAGATCATGCCCGAGACCGCATTGATCGCCGGGAAAAATATCGATGTGATTGAACAGAATTTTGAATTTGATCTGCTCACCCCTGCAACCTTGCTCAATAAATATGTCGGTAAAACCGTCATACTGGCCAGGAGCAATGAAAAAACCGGGGAACAAAGGATTAATGCGACTGTGTTGAGTACCGCTAACGGCGTGGTCCTGAAAATCGGAAATCAGATTGAAACCTCGGTGGACGGCCGACTGATTTATCCGGATGTTCCTAAAAATCTGAGGGAAAAACCCACCCTGACCATGCTCCTGAACAGCGAAAAAAGCGGTGAGCGATCCATTGCACTGACCTATCTGACCCGGGGGCTGTCCTGGAAGGCTGACTATGTGGCCCAGCTGAATTCCGATGACAGCCGGCTGGATTTAAAAGGATGGGTGACGCTGACCAACCAGAGCGGAACACGGTATGACAGGGCAAAACTTCAACTGGTCGCCGGAGATGTGAACCGGGCAGTCCCCAAGACTCCTATACCCGTGGACGCTGAAAGGATGGTGATGAGAGCCGCTGTGGCACCGGCAAGCCGGATAGCCGAAGAATCCCTGCTTGAATATCATCTGTATACGGTGAACCGGCCCACGACCGTGAAGGAGAACCAGTCCAAGCAGATTGCCCTGCTTGAAGAAGAGAACGGCATCTGCCAAAAGAAGTATACGCTTATGTCCGGATCGCCTCATTTCTATTGGAATAAAACCGGCCGGATATATACCAAAAAAAGCATTGATGTTTCCCTGGAATTTAAAAACGATAAAGCCTCCAATTTTGGAACACCTAAACCGGCCGGGACCATCCGGGTATATAAAAAGGACAGCGCTGGATTTTTTCAGTTTGTGGGCGAAGATAATATCAGCCATACACCTGAAAATGAACAGGTTGAAATCCAGCTGGGCCGGGCGTTTGATGTGACGGCTGACCGGAAACAGACCGATTTTATTATGAAAAAAGCCACACAGAAAAATTTAAGAATCTATGAAAGCGCCTACGAGATTAAATTGAAAAATGCTAAAGACAAAGACGTCACCGTCAATGTAATGGAAACCCTCCCGGGAGACTGGCAGATGATCAGTCAGTCCCATGAACATGTTAAAAAAAGTGCTGCCGCGGTCTCCTGGAAAATGGCCGTGCCGGCAAAAGGATCGACCACCCTGACCTTCCGGGTGCGGTCAACAATGTAGCGATGCAAAACAAGAGAAAAATGGAAAGGATTGAGCTTGAAATCAAAGGCGCTTGAGGTAAATTTATCAGATACAAATGTCGAGGTGGTCATTGACCCCAGATATGATGTTTTTATTGAGATCGTGTCTCCCTTTGTCGGCATACTCAACCGGATGAATATTTTTTTAAAGGAATTGTCCCACCCCTATAAAAACTGGGAATTTATTGTATCCGAGGCCCGCCACCTGTCACTCAATTATTTTTATCTGTATAAACCCCATGAAAAGGGCGAACAGGCCTTGTCATTATTTGTCGACATATTCTGTGCTGCGTTTGAATCCACAGCCGAAAGATCGGTTAAACTGCATGCTGCGGATAACCTGATGCTTTTTTTACAGCATATAGCAAAAGAATCCAATGATGATCTGATCCGCTTTCTGCCGGTAATAGAAAGTGCTGTTGAACACATAAAAACCTATGAAGGCGAGAATTTTTATGATTTTGTCCGGTCCTATTACCAGCCGGATAAAATGACTATGGTTTTGCTGGAAAAATTGCCGGAAGAAACAGGTATTTATACGGCACTGAATCGGTTTTTAATCAAATTTTATCAATACTCATATGATTACTGGCTGGACAGGGATGATCCGCTTTCCTGGGTAATATCAAACATGGATGCAGTTGAGTTGGAAACGCCGCTTAAAAAGATCATACAAACTGTTTGTCATGAGCGGATACAGGAATGGAAAAATGAACTTGGATCAATTTCTGAAATTAAGGATCAATCCCCGCGCAAAGCAACCGAACGATTGATGGGGCTGGTGAGCTTTCAGCACTATGTATCCAGAATCCAGGATGTGCCCAGGAAAATCATGGCCCAGAGCAAAGACGCCACTACCGGATTCCACCTGAAGCTGACTTTTTTATTCTATATTGTGGGTATTCCGGGCCTGTCCGCTATTCATGTCCAGGCTCTCCGGGATATAAATACCACGCTGACCCACCTGATCGGAGACGAGGATTTTAAAAAAGACATCCGTATTATTGACCAGATTTTTTTCCTGTTGAAAGAGCACAAGGGCAAATACCCTGAAACGGTCCTGGACTGTGTCCATAAAATCGGTGATGCCGTGTACAGGACGTCAAAGATTGAATTGATCAATCATTTTATTGACCGGGTTGTGGATCACGGATTCCAGTTTCCCATGATTGAAGGAACAGGTGAAGACTGGCAGATCAAGAGCAATACAGCCCATGTGAAAAACATCCGGGTCTTTCTGGACCTGATCAGTCAGCATCCGAAGAAATCAAGGCGGCTGCTGTCGGCGTTGATTATTTCATTATCCATCGGCGGTGTGTTTATCAAGGATACCGATCTGTTTCCCAGAGACATCACCCGGTTTTTAAATTCAGATATCGGGCCGGTTTTTAACCTGGTCAAACAGTTGTCCCGGCTGTTACCTGCTTTTTTTAATGAGATTGGTGCAGAAGGGCAGCTTCGGGATATTTCAACCGATCTGGATGAAGCCTGTCTTAGAAAGGACCGGCTGATCCATTTTTTAAGAAAACAATGCCATGTTGAAAGTTCGTCCCGGATTGTTGATTTTATCAAAGAGGTGATTTTATTCTGGAAAACAGGGGATAAAGCCAAGCTGGAACCTTTTGTTCCCCCATCTATTTTTGAGGTAATCCAGGAAAAAGGACCCTTTATTGACGGCCCCATGATAATTCTTAATCATCTGGAAACAAAAGGGCTGTATGTCCCTGATGATTATCTGATGCATTCAAAAGAGGCGGTCAACACGGTCATTGACCAGGTAGACCAGGTATTTGATCTTGACCGGTCCAGGATCAAGATGATTTTTGAATTTCACCGGCTGCTGAACCAGAAATACCGGGTTGATAACCTGGAACTCAGGCAGTATCTGACCTCTTTTAACAGTGAAAACCTGCCCGATACCAAAAAGCTTATTGACGCTCTTGAAAAAGAGAAGCTGGAAGACAAAATCAGTTCAATCATTGCGTACATGGCTGAATTAAAAGAAATTATTATTTCCGATACCATCTATGAAGCCAATGAAGCCATATATCACAAGCGCCATTTTGCCGTTGATATTCCGTCCATGTACGGCTCCTACAACGAAACAAAATTTGATGCCCTGGGATTGACCTTAAGAATTGAAAACATATTAAACGTTCTGTTTGAAGAACTGGTCAATGCCATTGATCTCCAGGTAATCACCAAGTCCACATTCAAGGATATTTACCGCATTCTCACCCTGTTTAAAAAGGCCCTGGATCTGGACGGGATTTCTTCCAACCAGCTCGACGTCCAGATGGATTTTTTGAAATTCTCGGTGAATATCAGAACCTGTACCTTTACCCAGTACCTGGATATTTTTAAAGGGTTTACACGGGCGGTTGCCGATATTGTGAATGATCATTTTAACAATATTCATTCCAGCAACCTGTATCAGATCGAATCCCGCCTGGGCAGAAACCAGGTGCTGGAAAAATACCTGCCGAAAAATTCGAAAAAACAAAATTCAAAATTTGATCAGCGGGTGGCGGAAATTTTCTTCATGGACCGGATCGCCACATCTGTCGGGCTTCAGCAGATGGATGTCTTTTTAAACCGGATACTGCATACCCTGTTCCAGCAGTCTGAAAAGCTTTCCCAGGTTCATTTGAGCCGGCTGCTTAACTATGACCCGAGGTTTTCAGCCATTGAGGTTGGCAGCTTTGATCCCATCAGCAATAATATTATTTTCCTGGGCAATAAGGGATTGAACCTGATCAAATTGAAAAAAGCAGGTATCGCAGTGCCTGAAGGATTTATCATTACCACTGAAGTTTTCAAATGCCGGGAAATCATCAATACCTATAAACCGGCAAATATCAATTTCAAAAACTATATTAAAAAAATGCTGGACCGGCTTGAAAAAAATGTTGAAAAAAAATTCGGTGATCATGAAAATCCCCTGCTGCTGTCGGTCCGGTCCGGATCATCCATTTCACAGCCCGGAATGCTGGATTCTTTTTTAAATGTGGGTTTAAATGAGCAGATTGCCGCGACCATGGCCCATAAAACGAAAAATGCCTGGTTTGCCTGGGATTCATATCGCCGGTTCCTCCAGGGCTATGGTATGGCATTCGGCATCAAGCGGGATGATTTTGACTTTATAATAAATTTTAAAAAGAAATCCTGCGGTGTTGAATTCAAGCGATATTTTTCAGGGAATCAGATGAAAGAGGTGGCCCTGGCATATAAACAGCTCCTGCTGGATTCAGGGATTGAGTTGATTGAAAACCCCATTGATCAATTATACCTGGTTATTGACAAGGTCTTTTCTTCCTGGGAATCCAAAAGGGGGAAGGATTACCGGCGGATCATGGGGATATCCGATGACTGGGGAACAGCGGTAACGGTTCAGTCCATGGTTTTCGGGAATCTGTCCAGACAGTCGGGCTCCGGTGTTGTTTTCAGCCACAGCCCGCGTCTTCCGGGCGACACGGTCCGGCTGTGGGGTGATTTTACCATTGGCAACCAGGGCGAAGATGTGGTCTCCGGGCTGGTCAAGACGCTTCCGATTTCCGAAGTGCAGCGGGATATTGAAGAACGGGATTCAAAAATAAGTCTTGAAAAAGGGTTTCCCAATATATATGAACAATTAAGAAAGGTAGTGAACCGGCTGGTATATGATGAGGGATGGAATCCCCAGGAAATCGAATTTACCTTTGAAGGGGATTCACAAAAAGATTTGTTCATTCTCCAGGCCCGGGATATGTCCCAGCGGAACCGGAAAAAAATAGTTGATTTCAATGTCGATCCTGAAGTTCTTGACAAACGGTATCTGGGCCAGGGTATCGGCGTCAGCGGCGGGGCCATGAGCGGAAGAATCGTTTTTACTCTGGAGGAAATTGATGCATTCCGGAAAAATAATCCGGATGAAAAACTGATTCTTTTAAGAAATGATACCGTGCCCGATGATATTCTTGAAATAGATGCTTCGGACGGTATTCTTACGGCACGGGGCGGATTGACATCTCATGCGGCGGTTGTTGCGTATAATCTGGACAAAACCTGTGTAGTGGGATGTGAAAATCTTGTTTGCAATGAACAGGAAAAAGAGTGTATGCTCAATGATGTCAGGATGGTCACAGGGGACCATATCAGTATTCATGGCCAAAAAGGATCAGTGTACCAGGGAGAGATCCAGATAAATTAGGAGAAAATTTAATTAAAATAAAGGGTGAGACAATAGGGGAAAAGGAAGAACACAATGTCTAAAACACTGGGAATCAACGGATTGGGGAGAATAGGGAAACTGTCATTATGGCATCATGTTGGCAGGAAATATTTTGATACCATTGTCATTAATGTCGGGCGGGAAGTCGGATTGTCTTTTGATGATATCATTCATTATGTCGAACGGGACAGCACCTATGGCCGGCTGGATGCATTCCTTCACGGTTATCAGGCAGAACCCGTGATCACGGATACGGATGCAACGGCAGGAACATTCAGGGTAAACGGCGTTCCCGTAAAAATTTTACAGAATCACAGGAATCCCAAAGATATTGAATGGGCGGATAATGGTGCGGATATTGTCGTGGATACCACGGGCTGTTTTCTGGATCCCACAAAAGATGCCGATGCGCCCGGCGGTTCCATCCGGGGCCATATCGAAGCCGGTGCCAGGAAAGTAATTGCCTCGGCGCCGTTTAAGCTGGCAGATACTGCGACCATGCCCGATGATGCCGTGACCACGGTCATGGGAATCAATGATGCAGATTACGATCCTTTGCGCCACCAGGTGATTTCCAATGCCTCCTGCACCACAACCTGCCTGTCCCATATGATAAAACCACTGATTGATTATTTCGGGATTGAAAGAATTCTGTCTGCCTCCATGGCAACGGTTCACGCAGCCACAGGATCACAGCAGGTGCTGGACCGGCTGCCCAAAAAAGGGGCCAAGGATTTAAGAAAGAACCGGTCCATTATGAATAATATTATACTGACCACCACCGGGGCTGCCAAAGCCCTGCAGCTGGTGATCCCGGAAATGGCCACGGTGGGATTTATTGCCGAGTCCGTCAGGATTCCCACGGCCACAGGGTCTTTGATCATCCTGGTGATGAATTTCCAGGAAGAACTGAATACAAAACCCATCAGAAGGGATTTGATCAATTCCATTTATGAAAATGCCGCCCGGAACAATAACAACGGATACCTGGTCTATACTGACAAACAAAATGTTTCTTCGGATATTATCGGGTCCTTAAAAGCAGCTGCTGTGATTGAAGGCCATGAAACCCATGCACGCAGCGGTGTGATCAATATCAATCTTGAGCATGTCCGCGGTCTTGACCAGAATGTTCTGGATGCCATCAAAGACCACGTGGCCAGTATTCAGGTGACCCAGACCGTGATCTACGGCTGGTATGACAATGAAATGGCAAGCTACGTCAATATGCTGGGGGATCGAACCGTCTCCATTGCAGAGGCCATGCACTAGATAAAGATAAAAATGAAATCCCGGATATGAAAACACGGATATTATCGAAAATTCTATTTGGGCCGGCAGCGGGTAAAGCAGGTTTTTTACTGGCTGCCGGTCTTTTTATTTTTATCTTTTTTTCACGTGATGCGCACGCGGCAAAACTGCCGTTCTCCGTGGGAGAAGAGATACACTACACGGTTTCCTGGGAGATGATACCGGCCGGCGATGCCTGGTTTAAAGTTAATGATTTTACAAGTGTTAACGGCCGAAAAGCCTGGCATTTTGTTCTTGAGGCAAAGTCCAGGCGGTTTATTGATTTATTTTATAAAATCAGGGACCGGCTGGAAAGTTATACGGATGACGCCTTTAAAAAATCCCTTTTATACAAGAAAACCCAGACCGGAAAAGCCGATAAACAGGTGGTTGTTCAATTTGACTGGGAACATCATACTGCCACCTATTCCAATTTCGGCGGGAAAAGAGATCCCATAGAGATCCCGGAAGAAACCTATGATCCGCTTTCTTCCTTTTATAAACTGCGGACACTGGATTTCAGCGGTTTGAAGGATTTAAAAACCGGTCCCGGTCTGTTTTTTCCGGTAACCGACGGAAAAAAATGTTTTATTCAAAAAGGCGAAATCTTACGAAAGGAAAAATTATCTATTGCATCCGGAACCTATGACACCTATTTGATCACCCCCCAGGTGACTCATTTTTCAGGGGTGTTTAAAAAAAGCAAAGATCCCACGGTAAGCGTCTGGGTTTCAGCAGATGGAAAGCAAATCCCGGTCAGGATAAAGATCAAGGTGAAAATCGGCAGCATCATTTTTGATCTTGCATCTATAAAATAACCCCAAAAATCACTATGCAAATTAATCGAATATCTGTATGATGAGACACTGAGCCACAACTTATTTTATACTCTGATCTGTTCTTCTTGTTCGTTAACCCAAATTTAAGCTTCAAAAGGAGATTATCATGGAAGAAAGTGTTTACAAAATGATTGAAGTGGTAGGATTCTCTGAAACTTCTTGGGAGGATGCTGCAAAAGCGGCTGTTGCAGCAGTTGACAAATCTGTGCGCGATATGCGCGTAGCAGAAGTTATCCAGATGGATATGCGCCTGGAAGATAACAGAATCATCGGGTATCGGATAAAATTAAAAGTATCTTTTAAGTTGGAACTCTAACTTAAATTAAGTGCCGGCCATTCTATTGCCAAGGCTCTGGAATTGTTTCGTCAGCCATAGCCGGATGTCTTCAATCATGACAAAGAGTGTGGGGACGACCACCAGGGTAAGGATGGTGGCAATGGCCAGCCCGGAAATAACCACAATCGCCATGGACCGCCACCACTGGCTGGACCAGGAGACCAGGGAAATTTCCATGATATGAAAATCAAAACTGATGCCGGTGACCATGGGCAGCAGGCCTAAAATAGTGGTCACAGCCGTGAGCAGAACCGGTCGCAGCCTTGTGGCACCGGCCAGTATGACCGCGTCGTCCAGCGGCATGCCGCTGCTGATCAGCTTATTGGTATAGTCGATCAGGACAATGGCATTATTGACAACAACCCCTGCAAGGGAGATAACACCGACGCCGGTCATGATAATCCCGAAAGGGGATTGGATCACGAAAAGCCCTAGAAATGCCCCGCCAAGCGAGAGAACAACTGAAACGAGTATGATCGCAGGCTTGGTCACGGAGTTAAACAGGGTCACCAGAATAAGAAAGATGAAAAAGAGCGCAATGGTAAAGGCTTTTTTTAAAAAAGCTTTTGCTTCCTGTTCATCTTCGTTTTCCCCGGTGAAGCGGATCTGGTATCCCGGGGGAATTGCCATGGATTTCATCAGTTCTTCAGCTTTTATCCTGGCAATGGAGCCTGTGGTTTTTGATTCATCCACGTTGGCCTTGACCGTTACAACCCGGCTATGATTTTTCCGCACAATATCACCCAGGGTTCCTTTATATTCAATATGTGCAAGGGTGGTTAAAGGAACAATCTGGCCGGCTGGTGTGGGAATCATCAGTTTTTGAAGGACATCAGCTACATTCCGGTCTGACCGTGCCAGCGTGACCACGATGTCATAATCGTCATCACCTTCATAATAGGTCGAGACATCCAGTCCGTTGTAGGCTGTTTTCAAGGCATTTCCAATGCCGCTGGTACTCATGCCGAACAGGGCGGTTTTCTGTCGGTCGATCATAACCTGGACACTTGGAAGGCCTCCCTGGTAGTCATCCCGGATATCTTTTACATGGGGAATCTGTTCAACCCCTTTTTTAATTTTTTCAGCCAGCCTGCTTAAAACGTCAAAGTTCCGGCCGGATATTTCAATGTTGATGGGCGGGCCTGTGGGCGGGCCTTCTTTTAACATGTCCACGGTGATATTGGCACCGGCAATGTGTTTAACCCTGTTCCGGAGTTCTTCCAGATCTGCTTTGGTGGAGCTTTTTCTGTCTTCAAACGCTATAAATTGAATGCCGATGTGGTTGGGAAGATTGTTGCTGAATACCGACCCGCTGGAGTTCTGAACAGATTTGGTATAGATATGCTCGATATTATTGATATCTCCCGGTGCCAAAAATGTCGTCCCGTCTGCTATCCGGTGTTCCTGCGGCTGCATGGCGGTTTTGTAATCATTTCCCGGAGAGCCTGTAACGGCAATTTCTATTTTTTTTACGATCCGGTCAATGTAATCCAGGTCTGCCCCTTCGGGCGGATCAATATTGATATAGGCAGATTCCGGATCAATGGCCGGAAAAAGTTCAACCGGTTTTTCCACGCCCACTGTTAAAAACCAGATCTGGACCAGCAGGACCAGTAAACCAAATGCACCGGCAAGGACACTGAGTTTATTGGGAAATGACTTGAATATCCCCCTTAACATCCGGGTATAAGAAGATAAAACAGCTCCTTTTATCTGTACCGGTTTTTCTCCCTGCCTGGCAATCTGTTCGGCACTCATTTGCTGACGACCTGAGGTTTTGGGTGCCTTCAAAAACATGGCAGTCAGGGCCGGGTTGATGACCAGGGCCACAAAAAGCGAAGAAGACAGGGTGACGATCAAAGTGATGGGAAGGTATTTCATGAATTCGCCGATAATGCCGGGCCAGAAAAGCATGGGGAAAAACGCGGCCAGGGTGGTCAGGGTGGAACCGATGACCGGCCATGCCACTTCAGCAGTTGCCTTCATGGCAGCCTCATTTTTCGGCACACCCTGCTGGGTATACCGGAAAATGTTTTCAATGATGACAATGGCGTTGTCCACCAGCATGCCCAGTGCCAGGGTCAGGGAAAATAGTACGACCATGTTCAACGTGATTCCGAGAAGCTGGAGAATTGTAAAAGATAAAAACATGGAAAAGGGGATGGCCGCACCAACCAGGAGCGCATTTCTAAACCCCAGAACAACGAAAAGAACCGCCACCACAAGAATAAGTCCGGAAATGATATTATTCTCAAGGTCGGCCACCATACGGCGGATTTCTTTTGATTTGTTCATCAGTTTGGTAATGACAGCGCTCTTTGGAAAGGTCTTTTGTGCTTCCTGAACAATGGCATCCACTTTATCGGCAATATAAATAATGTTTTCTCCCACCCGTTTTTTTACTGAGATATTGACTGAGTCCACACCATTGAGCCGGGAAATGGAGGTGGCTTCTTTTACGCCGTCAACCACCCTGGCCACATCCTTGAGATAAACCGGCCGGCCGTTGTGCGTGGCCACCACCAGGGAATAAATTTCTTCCGGGGTTTCAAATTCTCCCGGGACTTTGAGTTGATACCGGCCGTCACCCAGGGTGATGGCTCCGCCGGAGGTGTTCTGGTTTTCACTTGCAATGGACTGCTGCAAAGAGACAATGGGAATCCGGTAATAGGCCAGTTTGTCCGGGTCAACTTCGATCCTGATTTCCCTGTCCAGTCCGCCCGTGACTTCTGCTTCAAGCACACCGGGAACAGCCTCAATTTCATCTTTCAGGTCATCGGCGATTTTTTTTAAAACCCCCGGGCTTGATTTTCCGGCCAGTGAATACACCACGATGGGCATTTCCGAAATATTCACCTCAAAGACTGCCGGATCGTTTTCCAGGTCCGAAGGCAGGTCATTTTTGGCCTCATCCACCTTGTCCTTGACTTTGGTTAACACCTCATCAATATCCGTGCCGGGCAGAAATTCGATATTGATCCGGGACACGCCCTGGGAACTTACTGAACTGATATTTTTTACCTGATCCAGGCCTTTGAGTTTTTTTTCGATTTTCAGGGTTATGCCGGTTTCAATATCAGAGGCGGACACCCCCCTGTAATCGGTCTGGACAAAAACAAAGGGAATGGTGACGTCCGGATCGCTTTCCCGGGGCAGCGACAGATACGAAGACAAACCAATCACAATAATGATCAGGCTCAGAACGAGGACACTGGTCCTGTTTTTAATGGCAAGATCAGAGATGATCATCGGATCAGTTCCTTCATGTCTTTGATCACTTTTGTCACATGGACCTGCTCGCCGTCTTCAATAATCCTGTGTCCCACAACCACAACATGATCATTGGGGGACAGGCCCTTTTGAATCTGGATTTTCCATCCATCGAGAAATCCGGTCTGAACGGGTGTGAATCTAACGAATCCGTCTTTTTCAACAAAAACACCCACTATTTGATTCATGGTTACCAGGGCATACATTGGGACTGCCAGGCCTGCTGGATCCTGATGTTTGACAATACCGACCCGGACAAACATGTCCGGCAGAATCTGCTGATCCGGGTTGTCCAGTCGAATTTCAAGATTATACAGCCTTGCAAAGGAATCCGATGTTTTATACAGATAATGGGAAAACCCCATATAATTCCTGTCTCCCAGGGCATCAATGGTGATATCAAAGGTGTCTAATTTCCTTACGGCGGCTACATCCGACTCCGGAATCCCTACTTCAATTTTAAGCTTGTCAATTTCCAGGATCGTGGCCACCGGATCTCCGGAATTTAAATAGGTACCGTTTTCAATATGGATGCGGTCCACGATGCCCTGCATGGGTGATAGAATAGTGCATCGGTTTAAATTGAGCCTGGCGTTATTAAGGGCCGCCTTTGTGGTTTTCACCCCGGCCACGGCATCGTCGAGCTGGGACTGGGTAACAAAGTTCTTTTTGACCAGGGCCTTTAATCGCCTTTCAGTGGCAGTGGCGGATTCATAAGCAGCCAGCGCTCCGTCATAGGCATTTTGGTAATCACGTTTATCAATGACGGCCAGGATATCTCCTTTGTTTACCGTCTGGCCTTTACTTATTTTTTTTTGGACAATTTTTCCGGTAACCTCAGAAACCACTTCCAGGGAGATCCATGGTTTGACCTGGCCGGGTAAGTTTATTTTTTCCCGGATCAGGCCGGGCTCAACCGCCATGGTGACGACGTTAGTAAACGATTTTTCGCTGCTTTTTTCCTGGGCTTGCAATTGCTCAATTGTATCCTGTTTTGCCAGAATCATCGAGTGAAGAAAAAATGAGGCCAGCAGGACGGAAGAAATAACGATGAACAACGGCAGTGCCTTTTTTAAAATTCCTTTTGCCCTGGCAGGCATTGTTTTTTGAGGTGTTGTTTGGGATTCCATAAAGGTCCTTATTATCGACGAAAGCTTTTTGGTTGCAATATGGCAAGACAGCAAGTCTGACTTTAATAACAGCGAGAGTATAATCTGAAACAAATTGAAGTGCAAATAAAAAGGCCATGGCATTATTTCAGGGGCGCGATTTTTCCTGGTGATGTACCTTTTAGATGAATAATATTCTGGGATAAAATATTGAAATGAGGATGTTTAATGGATTTTCAGGCCATAGGGCATCCTTTTCTTTTTTTAAAAGTCAGAAGCCGGATACAGAAGATGATCGGCAGTTAAAAAATGACCTCACTGATTATTCAACTGCCGTCACATTTGATAATTTACTCCTCGATATACCCGGTCCCATTACATGTCTGGCAGTCTTCATCCGGGTTGCAGATGCAGTCATCCACTGATTCTTCATCATCAAAGTGCCGCCATTCACTGTTGCATTCACAATCACCGATGATTATTTTTTTTCCATTGCAGTCAGGGCAGGTCTTTTTTCCCATAATAAAAATCCTTTCGTTTCTAATAATAATGATCCTTAAAATAGCTGTGATATAAAATAACTCAAAATGCCCTCTTGTAAAGGGGGGTGGAAAGGACCGAGACTGAAAAGCCGGCGGATTGTTGAATTTAAAAATTAAAATATTATGTACTTTTTTTATTATTTTGTTGATATATAAAAAAAATTTTCTTATAGTTACTATCCGGAATAACAAATAGATTTGTTGTTCTTAAACAGTTTAAGAAGGAAAACATTCAGAGGGGAACGCCTGAGTAAGACCGAGTGACTATGACATTGGTTTGAGAAGGTAATTTGCACTGAAACAAGAAAGATATGGAACCGGTCTGTACCAAGGCGTTTGATTATCCTAATCATACTATATTAATTGTTGATAACAGCCCTGATAAATCAAATATTATTGTTCGGTATCTAACTGATTGCGGGTTTAAGGTCATTCCGGCCCGAAACGGAGAGACAGCCCTGGATCTGGCTCAATCCCGGCAGCCGGACTTGATATTGCTGGACACCATGCTGCCGGGCATTGACGGATTTGAGATTTGCCGCCTTCTTAAAGAAAATCAATCCACACAACACATCCCGATCATTTTTATGACCCTGATGAATCAGGCTGAAAACAAAGTTAAAGGCTTTGAGTTAGGTGCGGTGGATTATATTACCAAACCCTTTCATCAAGAAGAACTCCTGGCCCGGGTAACCACCCATTTACAACTAAAAGATCTGACTGAAAACCTTGAGGCAAAAGTCCGGGAACAAACCAAGGAACTGCTTTCCGCCAACAAAAAGCTGTATCAGAAAATTAAGGAGAAGGACGCCATAGCTGCAGCGCTCAGGGAAAGTGAAAGCAGATACCGGGCCGTCATTGAAAACTCCAATGACGGAATAGGAATTATGGAAGCCGGCAGCATTGTTTTTATAAATGAAAAAATGCTGGAAATCTTTGGGTATGACACCCGGAAGGAATTGATGGATCAACACATATCCATTTTGTTCCACCCGGATGAAAAAGACCGGATCAGCCGGTACAATGAGCAGCGGGAAGCCGGGGCGCCACAAGTGCCCCTGCAATACGAGGCAAAGGGAATAACGCGGCAGGGGCACAAAATATATATAGGCATTTCCGCCACCCGTATCACCTATCAGGACCGGATTGCGGTGCTGGCTTTTTTCAAGGATCTCACCCGGCATAAACAGATGGAGGGTCAGCTCCAGCAGGCACAGAAAATGGAGGCCATAGGGACACTTGCCGGTGGGATTGCCCACGATTTTAATAATATTCTCAGTATCATTATCGGTCACACGGAACTCTGCCTTCTGGATGATACGCTTTCTTCGGGAACCAATGAATATCTTCACCGGGTGTTGAATGCCAGCCAGCGGGCATCGGATCTGGTTCATCAGATACTGACCTTCAGCCGGCAGAAGGGAATGGAGCCCAAGCCGCTGAATATCAGCCATCTGGTAAAAGAGACCTTGAAAATGCTGAGGGCATCCTTTCCGAGCACCATTGAAATCCGTTCAATTATCAGGGATTCAGAAAGTCTGATCATGGCAGATTCCACCCAGATCCATCAAGTGGTGATGAATCTGTGTACCAATGCGTCCCATGCCATGCCGCATCAGGGAGGTATCCTTGAGGTGACACTTGATTCTGTCGACATCGGCCGTAAGGATGATGTCGGCCTGCCCAGCGGGTCTTATCTGAAACTGTGTGTATCAGATAATGGACATGGAATGGATAAGCTGACGCTGAATCGAATTTTCAACCCCTATTTTACCACGAAAAAATCCGGAGAAGGCACCGGGCTGGGATTGGCTGTTGTCCATGGTATTGTCACCCATTACAATGGGTTTATTCAAGTGGAGAGCGCGCCCGGCAAGGGGTCGAAATTTGATGTTTATCTGCCGATTGTTGAAAAGCCTGATACATCAGACACGACGGAACTTGGCCTGGAGGAGTTGCCCAGGGGGAATGAAAGCATCTTGTTTGTGGATGATGAAGAAATGGTGGTCACTCTGTATCAGGACATGATTTCATTTTTAGGGTATCAGATAACTGCCACCTCAAGCAGTCAGGAGGCCTGGCAGCTGTTTAAGACCGATCCCAATGCCTTTGACCTGGTGATTACGGATTTGACCATGCCCCATTTATCCGGTGATGAATTGTCAAAAAAAATGATCCGTCTCCGCCCGGATATCCCGATTATTTTATGCACAGGCCACAGCAATTTAATCACCGAAGAAGAGACCGCCGGTATCGGTATCCGGCAATTTCTGACTAAACCGGTGATACTCGATCATCTGGCATTTACTATCAGGAATGTGCTGGACACCCAGGCAGAATACAAAGGGGTATAAATAACCCTTCCCCGGTATTTATATGCCATGTTTTTCTATGCCGTTAGTGCCTGGGCAATAGAATCACAGATATAATCAATGTTTGATGAGGTCAGGCCTGCCACGTTGATCCGGCCTCCGCCGACAACATAGATGGATTTATTCTCCCTGAGCCAGGAGACAACATCATCGGAAAGACCGGAAAATGAAAACATGCCGCGCTGTTTTTTGATATAGGAAAAATCATCTTTAATCCCACGCCCGGCAAGACCGTCAACCAGGGCACACCGCATGGTCACGATCCGTTTCCGCATGAAGTTCAGTTCTTCTATCCATTGGGCTGTTAAATCTTTATCGCTGAGAATCGTAGCAACAATCAGGCCGCCATGGGCTGGTGGATTTGAATAGCATGTCCGAACCGTTAATTTTAAATGCCCCATGGCCACCCGGGCTTCATGGGATGAAGGGCAGACAATGGTCAGAGCGCCTGTCCGTTCATTGTAAAGACCGATATTTTTAGAAAAAGAGCTGGCAATGAAAAGATCAAGCCCGGTGTTAACGAACATTTCAACGGCGAACCGGTCTTCTTTTATCCCTGAAGCAAAACCCTGGTAGGCAAAGTCCAGAAAGGGAACCCATTTTTTTTCTTTTGCAATGTCGGCGACCTGCCGCCACTGGTCACTGGAAAGATCAACACCGCTGGGATTATGGCAGCAGGCATGCATTAAAACGATATCCCCTTTGGGGATTCGTTCAAGACAGGAAATTAGATTGTCAATATCAACGGATTTCGTCCGGGCATCATAGTAGGGATATTCTTTGATTTCAAATCCGGCTGCACTGAAAATTCCTTTGTGATTGGCCCAGGTGGGAGAACTGACCCAGACCGCCGCGTTGGGGGAAAATTTTTTTAACAGGTCTGCACCCATTCTAAGGGCTCCTGTTCCGCCGGGTGCCTGGATGGTTGATGCCCGTTTGGCCGTATAAACCTCTGCAGTTTCACCAAAGATCAATTTTTGAACATTGTCTGCATACAACGGGTCGCCGGAAATAGGCAGATAACTTTTTGATTTTTCACCATTCAATAAAATTTTTTCAGCTGCTTTAACCGCTTCCAGGACCGGGGTGTTGCCAAGGTCATCTTTATAGACACCTGCTCCCAGGTTAACCTTATCAGGGTTTGGGTCATTTTTAAACGCTTCAGTCAGGCCGAAAATCGCATCAGCAGGCGCCTGTTCAATATTTTCCCACATAAATTTCCTCCGCAACGGGATCTTCTCATATAAAACGCAGGATTATACAGTTATTTTTTATATCAGTAAACAATTAATTCATTCAACCAGTATTTCAGAGGTTGATGTTTTTTTGTTGAGTCAAAGTTTTTTTAATTATCAATTTGATTTGTTGTATATGGTTTTGGTAAAAAGGGATTCAAGCCGCAATTCATAAAAAAAGGACGATACATTAATGATTAAATGGCAGCTTGATGTCCCGGTGGTGGGTATTTTAAGAGGCGTGGGAGCCCGGTTTTTCAGCCAGGTGATGAAAACATCTTTTGACGCGGGGCTGCAGGCCATAGAGATTACCCTGAACACGGATCATGCCCTTGATATGATAAAAGAAAATATATCCGGGGTTCCGGCCGGTCATTTTCTGGGCGCCGGTACGGTCTGCTGTCTAGAAGAGGCAGAAAAGGCAATTGAGGCCGGTGCCATGTTTCTGGTTACCCCTAATGTTAACCTTGATGTCATTGAGTATGCCGTCAGCAGAAACATTGCAGTGATTGCCGGTGCGCTGACCCCTACTGAAATTTACAATGCCTGGCAGGCCGGCGCATCCATGATTAAAGTCTTTCCCTGTCAGGTGATGGGCGGTGCGCAGTATATCAAGGAAATTCGAGGACCCTTTGATTCCATTCCCCTTTGTGCTGTGGGCGGGGTGACTGATGAAACAGTGCAGGATTATTTTAAGGCAGGCGTCCGTGCCGTGGGTGTATCCTCTGCTTTATTCGGCAAGAAGGCTCTGGCATCTGAAGATCTTGAAACACTTTTTGAAAATGTTAAAAAATTTATTAACTGCTGCAGGAGTTGAACATCATCGTGCATAATCATCCCATAGGTATTTTCGATTCCGGCGTGGGCGGTCTTTGCGTATTAAAAGAGATCAGGAAACAGCTTCCCCATGAATCGATATATTATTTTGCAGATTCCAGCAATTGTCCGTATGGATCAAAAAATGAAGATGAAGCCTTTTTTCTGGCTGAAAAAAATATCGCATTTTTAATTGATCAGGGGTGCAAGTGCATTGTGATTGCCTGCAATACGGTCACCGCCGTGGCCATTGACCATTTCCGGTCAGTGCATCAGATTCCTTTTATCGGAATGGAACCGGCTTTAAAACCGGCAGTTCTTCAAACCCGGACAAATAAAATCGGGGTTCTTGCCACGGAAAATACCTTTAAAGGACGGTTGTTCAAGCAGACCTATGAAAAATATGCCAATGGTGTTGAGGTGTTTATTCAAGCGGGAAACGGCCTGGTGGAACTGGTTGAAAAAGGCGAGATCAACTCTGAAAAAGCTCGGATTCTCTTGGAAGAATATCTCCATCCCATGCTCGAGAACGGTGCAGACATCCTGGTGCTCGGATGCACCCATTATCCGCATTTGATTCAAATGATCCGGGACATTACGCAGGACCGTCTGACCATAATTGATCCTGCCGGTGCCGTGGCCAGTCAGACCCGGCGGGTTTTACAGGCATCCAATTTATTGTCAACCAGCCATAAAGAGCCGGACTACCGATTTTACACCACGGGTGAGCCCGGGAGAACAGAACGGTTTTTATCAAGAACCATGGATATGCCCTATGGACTTGAACGGGTTTGTCTGTAAACAAGAATCTGCAAAGCCTGCAAAAAAAATAGTTGACAGGGCGAACTTTCTTGGTTATAGTTCATGGTATGAATTATAACCAAGGTCCAAATAAGCCCGTGCCTGAATATCAGCTCAAGGAATTCCAGGAGTTGATTAATTCCCTGTTCCGCTGCTGTCAGGAGCGGATTACCTACCAGAGCAATAAATTTGGCCTGCCCGATGCCGAGCTGCGCTGTCTGATGCTGTTTAAAGAGCAGAAATATCTGACATCAAAGGATATTGCAAAAAAGATGGGTGTTGGGAAAAGCAGGATGACCCGGATTATTTCGGGCATGGAAAAAAGAGGGTTGATCAAACGGATCAAAGATCCTGAAGATTCAAGATCTTCGCTGATCAGCCTTACAACCAAAGGTGTCAGCAGGCAGGCGGAAATTGACGGATTTCAAAATGATCTGCATGCCGTCATTCTTTCACAGGTGGGTGAAAAAGAACGCAAGCGGCTGCTGAACAACCTGGGACTGTTGAGAATCTGCATGGAAACCGGTAAAGAATATATGAAATAAAGATAAAAAATTTCATCTTATAGTTTATAGTATCAACTATATTTATTAAAGGAGATCGTATGCAAGCATTACAGGAACAAATTGATGAACTCAAAGCACAGCTGGGCGACACCAATGCCAGAATTACCGGCAACAAGCTGTCAATGATTGTGTTCAGCGGGGATCTGGATAAGGCCCTTGCCGCGTTCATTATCGGCACGGGGGCTGCGGCCATGGGCATGGAAGTGGTCATGTTTTTCACTTTCTGGGGGATTCCCATTTTAAGAAGCAAGAAAAAAAAGGCTGCAGGCAAAGACATGGTCAGTAAAATGTTCGGCGCCATGCTGCCGACCGGTGCCTCCAAACTCAAGCTGTCCAGCATGAACATGGGCGGCGCCGGCACGGCCATGATGAAAGCACTGATGAAAAAAAAGAACGTGGCTTCCCTGGAGGAATTGATCGATGTGGCCGGGGAACTGGGCGTTACCATTTATATTTGTGAAATGTCCATGGATCTGATGGGGTTCAAACCCGAAGAGATGATTGATTATCCTGATCTGGGCTACTGCGGTGTTGCCAAATTTCTGGCCGAGGCAATGGACAGCAAAATTCAACTGTTTTTATAGACAATAAACCGCCTGCCGGCCGTAGTCCGGCAGATAAAAAGACAAGGAGATTTATTATGAGCAACATCACTTCTGATCAAACAATAGATTTAAAAGGCCTGGCATGCCCCATGCCGGTTGTGAAAATCAGCAAAGCCATCAAAGAGGTTGAAATCGGACAGATCGTTGAAGCCATTACCACGGATCCTGGTTCGTTAACGGATTTCCCCGCCTGGGCACAGACTGCCGGCCATGAAATCCTGGAAACCGAACAGGGAGATGACCAGATCGTTTTTTATATCAAACGGAAAAAATAATTCTGGAGCGTCAGTATGGACACCTTTAATTATATTGTCCTTGTTCCCATGGTCTATCTGGCTGTTGCAGTGTTCACCATCGGATGCATTGCAAGGATACTTGCCATTCTCAGGAAATCCGGCGCACCGGCGGTGCACCGGCTTTATCCTGAAAAAAAACCGGCATGGCTGTATGTTCTTGGGGATACGTTCCTGATGCCGAGAGTATTAAAGGCAAACCCCGTCATGTGGCTTTTTTTAATGCTCCTGCATGCCGGGATTTTCCTGCTGGTCATCGGCCACCTGGAGCTGGTGGACGATATCGCGGTTTTTCAGGTCATCCAACATGACATTTTTCTTGGACACGGCGTTGTCGGTGCCGGTATCTTTATCTGTCTTTTATATTTCCTGTTTCGCAGGTTTTCATCATCAGCCCGGTACCTGTCAATACCTGAAGATTATTATCTTCTCATCCTTTTACTGCTCACCGTGCTTTTCGGCAGCGAACTGGACTGGGCCCGGTCCTGGTTCGGGTACCAGGAGATGGGTGCATCAGAGTACCAGGTCTATTTTAAAAGCCTGATCACGCTGAATCCCGATATCTCGGACATTACTTATTCCGGTCATTCTTTCATGCTGACCGCCCATGTGTTTTTTGCCAACCTGTTCATTATGTTTTTCCCGTTCAGCAAAATGATGCATGCTGCATTTGCCATCCCTTTAAACAGGATCAGGAGAGGATAAAATAAATGGATCAAACCCTTAAAGATGAGCTGCTCAAATCATTCGGAGACAAACTGACGCGCGCCATTGAAATGTATCTGGACACATGTTCCCGCTGCGGGCTGTGTACCCGGACCTGTCATGTGTATCAATCCATGCCGAAACCCGAATATTCGCCTGCAGCCCGGGCGGAAGTGGTCCGCCGGCTGTATAAAAAATATTTTAAGCTCCAGGGCCGGGTCGTGCCGGCACTGGGTGAGGCAAAAACACTGGATGAGACGGCCCTGGATGATTTAAGGCAGGCGGCATATTCCTGTACCGGGTGCCGGCGGTGCATGGCTTTCTGTCCTTTCGGCATTGATACCCAGCAGATCATGTCCATTGCCAAGCTGCTGCTGGTTGTGGCCGGGGCTGAGCCTGAGATCCTGACCATGCTGGCCGATGTTTCCGTTTCAAAGGGCGAATCCATCGACCGGATCAAGGAAGGATTCATCATGGGATTAAAACGGCTGGAAAACCAGGTGGTGGAAAAATGGAAAACCCATGCCGGTCAGATTCCCATCCCAACCGAGGTAAAAGGAGCGGATATTCTCTATGTCGCCCTGGCGGGCGCTCATTCGATCATCCCGGCGGCAGCGGTATTTAATGCGGCCCGGGAAAACTGGACTCTAAGTTTTTTTGAAGCGGTGAATTTCGGTGCTTTTGTGGGAGATCCTGCCAAAACCCGGTTGATCATGGACCGCATCATTGATGAGGCCGTGCGGCTGGAAGTCAAAGAGGTCTGTGTCTGTGAATGCGGTACGGCATTCAGGGTCTTAAGCCAGATGTCCGGCAAACAGCCCTTTAAAGTATCGTCGATTACCCAGGTGCATGCCCGGTATCTTAAGGAAAACCGGATCCGGGTACGAAAGGATGTGTCAAAAAAACGCATCACCTATCATGATCCCTGTCAGATCGCCAGAAACGGTGGTGTGATGGATGATCCCAGGTTTATCCTTCACCAGCTCACCGACCATTATGTTGAATTATGCGAACAGCCGGAAACCAACTGGTGCTGCGGCGGGGGCGGCGGGCTTGTGGCATTGGGAGAGGACAGTTTTGATTTCCGGATGAAATCCGCCCGGGTAAAGGCAGATCAGGTTAAATCAACAGGAGCCGATATACTGGTCACGGCTTGCGAAAACTGCCATTCCCAGCTCAGTGATTTGAATAACCATTATCAGATGGGGGTTGATGTCCGGTTCTTAAGTTCGATGGTGGCGGATGCCCTGGTCCGGTAAAAACTGCGCCAGCTCCGTCACCTTGACCTGGTTGCGCCCGTTTTTTTTCGAATCATACAGATTTTTATCCGCTGTTTGAATCATTTGTTCCATAATAACATTAATCTGCGGTTCCTGCGGGATCAATGCAGAGGTCCCGCCGAAACTGGCCGTAATCTTAACGTCGTGTCCGTTAATGCGCATGGTCTGGTGCTCAATCTTTAACCGCAGCCGTTCTGCCATGATAAATGCTCCGCTGGTCGTGGTTTTCGGTAAAATAATTAAAAATTCCTCTCCGCCGTACCGGACGACCCAGTCAACCTTTTTGCGAAGCTGTTGCCGGATACAACCGGAGAAAACCTTTAAAATTTCATCGCCGGCCTGATGACCATAGGTGTATCATTCACCTGCTTAAAAGAATCGATATCCGCCATGATCAGACTTATTGGAAGCGAAGCCGTTATGGCATGCGTCATTTCTTTGGGTAATTGGTCATTTAAATATCCGCGGTTGAAACAGCCGGTAAGCGGATCGGTTATAGAAAGCCGCCGGATGTCTTCCTGGGCTTTTTTAAGAGATGTTTCCAAATTTAAGATCCGGATTCCCGAATAAACTCTTGCGATTAATTCACCCGGATGAATCGGTTTGGTCAGGTAATCGTCCGCTCCTGATTTTAAACCGGAAACAATATCGTTTTTTGTATTTTTTGACGTAATCATGATAATGTAAACATAACCGTCGGTTCTCTTTTCCCGGATGAGCTGACATAACGTGGGACCGTCAATCTGCGGCATCATCCAGTCCGTTATCACAATAGGAAAAAAATGATCATCAAACATGTCAAGGGCCTGTTGGCCGTCCGGTGCGCAGACAACGTTGAAACCGGCTTTAACCAGGTGGCTTTGAAAAATATTTCTGGAAATCCTGTCATCATCAATTACCAGAATGTCATAATTTTTCTGCCCGTGCATATTGCTTCTCCCGGCATTCAGCAGCCATGATTATTACCTTAGAGGCAGGATTTTAATGATGTTTTTATTCCGGATCGATCTATTATGCCAATCAGTCTAAAACAAGGAACCTTTTATTGTCAATCGTTTCTTGGGATGAAGCAGCATTTAGCGATAAAGGTTGACCGGGGCGGAAAAAAACGTTTGAAACAGATCATGCTCCGGGATCAAATTTATATCCGGATCCGTACACGGACACAATTGGATTTCTACCCGGGAGAGCCATACCGATCTTTTTCCTTAGATTTTTAATGTGGGTGTCAATGGTTCTATTATATCCGTCATATTCGTATCCCTGAACGTTTTTCAGTAATTCTTTGCGGGAAAATACAGTCTGGGGATGGCTCATCATCAGCCGGATAATGCCGTACTCACTGGGTGTCAGGTTTTGGCAGTGGTTGTTGATACAAAGATCGTGCGATCGGTAATCCAGGTAAAATTTCCCGGTCTGCAGACCTCCTATGGAAAATTCGCTGGTGCTCCGCCTTAAAACCGCATGAACTCTTGCCATGACTTCCCTTGGGCTGAACGGTTTGCAGATATAGTCATCTGCACCGGATTTAAGTCCAAGAAGAATATCAGTTTCGTCTGTCCGGGCAGTGAGCATAATGATGGGAATCCTGCTTATTTTTCTGATCCGGCGGCAGATGGTAATTCCGTCTGTTCCGGGCAGCATCAGGTCCAGAAGAATTATTGACGGGGGGGCTTTTTGAACAAATTCGACCACATGTTCTCCGCTGTTGAGCACAACAGGGAGAAACCCTTCCGATCTTGCATAGTCGGCCAGAAGGGCAGCAATTCTTATTTCATCTTCAACGATTAACAGGGTCTGTTCGGCAGTCATTTGTTTCCCATGGGCAGGGCGATACTGATTTTCAGTCCGCCTGCAGGTGTAAGGTCTGCCCTGATATTCCCATTGTGCGCCTGTATAATGGCTTTGCAGATGGACAGGCCCAATCCCGATCCTCTTGGTCCCGAGCCATTGGCTCCAAAGCCGATAGCGGTCCTGGCCCGGGACGAATCCACCCGGTACAGCCGGTCAAACAGTTTTTCAAGACAGCCTGGCGGCACGCCCGGGCCGTTATCTTCTATTTCAATGATATACTGGTTTTCAGTCACTATGTCCCGGATGGTAATGGGCCCGGGACTTCGGGAATATTTGATGTTATTTTTAATAATATTGGAAAATACCTGGCGCAGCTTGTTTTCCTCCCCTTTCAGGGTGAGGTCCGGATGCGTCAGGCAGAGTCTTGTCGTCAGCCCGGACTGCTCCAGCCGGGTCCGGAAATGGCCCAGAACTTCAGTCACCAGCCGGGCCGGCTTCACCAATGCCGGATTCAGTGACAAAACATCAGCATCGGCTTTTGACAAAAGATGCAGGTCGTTGACAATGGATTCCAGGAGGATAACTTCCGAATGCAGGGTATTTATCTGCTGTTTTTCAGGTTTTCTGATGCCGTCCTGAATGGCCTCGATTTCTCCTTTCAGAACGGACAACGGGGTTCTCAGTTCATGGGAAATATCCACAAGCCATTGTTTTTTCATCTGTTCATAGCGTTCCAGGGTAGCGGCCATCCGGTTGAAATCCCCGGCCAGCCGTTCCAGTTCATCATGTGTGTCAACTTTGATCCGGGTATTGAATTTAAATTCATTCAAGGCTTTTGTCCCCTGGGTCAACTTGTCTATTGGTGCCAGAATATATCTGGACAGCAGATAGGAAACAAGGCCGGCAAAAAGAAATAAAATTCCTGCAATGGTATATATAATTTCAATACGGGAGGTTAACGGGCCGAGTTGGAACGGCGGTACAGGAGAATAATCTTTTGCAAATCCTACCCAGCCCACTGTCTTGTTGCTGATAAGAACCGGTTTTAACGCTTCAGGGAATTGTTTTTCTTCTGATACGATGATTGCTCCGGCGATTCTGATTTTATCAGCATTGTATAAAACAGCCCGGTTCTCAAAGGGAGGCGGCGGTGATCCGTTTATATCCGTCGGCGGTATTTTTCCAGGAGGAGGGGGGCCGGGATTTCCTCCATTTGGAGGCGGGGGCGGGAACAACTCTGGTTTGTGGTGAAATACATTTTTTACAAACCGGTCAAAAGAATCCGGAGCTGTTTTGAAATGTTCCCAGTTACCATATTTCTGATAGTGGAGTGCCAGTTCATAGCTCAGAACCGTCAATGCCCTGAGACGGACAATTTGTCTCATTTCTTTGAAATGCCGGTTTTCGAATATTCTAATCGTTGTAAAAACCGTGATCAGAAGCACAGAGGATACCAGAAGATAAACGGAAAATATTTTATAGGATAATTTCATACTGGCCCAATGGTTATGATCATAGCCAGATTGTTAGTATCATTATCGGCAATTTGCAATATCGCGGGAATAATTTTCACATTTTCTTCATAATTGATTCTGAAAAAAAATAAAAGGTCAGTGCCGGACTAAAGTCAATGAAAATGAATCCGGTTGGAAATGGATGCAGCCTGAACCGTAACGGTCCGGGCTGCATCTGAAAAGAAATTTGCTTAAGCAATAAGATCCGTAAACAAATTTTGAAACATCCCGGATTCTCCAGTCTGTCCCAGACTGCCCATATAACCTGTTACGGATTTCTGGTAGGCATCCATGGCAAGGTCAAAGCGCAATTTCCGGCTTGATTCCTGTCCGGAACCTGCCTGTGAATTTGATTCATTCTCCACATTGGCTGCCTCAAGCTCCTCTAAAGAAATCTGACCATCCTGGTTTGTATCCAGCAGTGAAAAAACAGAATCCGGAAGGCTTGATTCTTCAAGGCTGATGCTGCCGTCAGCATCTGTATCTTCATTTTTCATAATGGAAGATGCATCCATCGGCTCCGGCGGCGGGCCCATGCCTTCCGGACCGCCCATGGGCGGTGGCCTGCTGGTGATGAATTCGTCAAGCTCGGCAGACGACAGGTATCCGTCCCCATCGGTGTCTGCATCTGAAAATATCTCTTCTGTTAACGGGGTTTCATCGATGGTCAACTGCCCGTCCTGGTCTGCGTCGTCCTGTTCCATGATCGTTTCTGCATCCGGTGGCTGGGGCGGGTCAAACCCAGGACCTGCCCTCCGGGAACCGGACATGGCACTTGAGGAAAACATGCCGAACGACTGTCCAATGCCTTGGATATTCATAGGTTTCTCCTTAATTTTCAGTTGTGATAGGATTTATTTTGCCATTTATTTTGTGTTACACACTCATAAAATCACCCTCTTTCGTTACAAAGCCCTTTTATCCGGTCAGAAAATTCCTGCGGGACTTTTTAAAAGTGTTATATTCCAAGGCCAGGTGACGTCCTGATTCACTAACCGGAAATCATTCCCCAGTGGGGTTACGAAAAAAAATGATCATCCCTGATGGGCTTCATCGTATCATCCGGATAACTTTATTCAATATTTCATCGGATTCTACATATTTTCCACACATTTTGTATGCCCATCCCCCTCAAAAAGATCCGGTTTTACGAGTAGATGATGGCCGTTATTGACGGCCGGAAACGAGTTTTATTTTGAAAAGGGCTGCTGCCGGTCAGAAAAGATTGAATTCTTTAACCCATTGGGAAAAGCGGTCGGCGTGATCCTGGCTGATGGCTGCAAGTTCTGCAACGATATCCGGGGTGGTGATTTTTTTGTTTTGTTTTTTAGGGCTCTTTGAGTGGTATTTATCAGCGCAGCAGATGATTTTTTCTTCAAGGGTGAGTGGGACCATGTCCCTTGCCGGGAGCGGCAGATGGTTTTTTTCTATATTTTCTTTTGTGATTCCGGCGCCGGTATGCCGTTCACAGACCAGGCCGAATTCAACGGGAAGGCCTTCTTTATCCAGAATTTCCCGGCCCAGGTACCCATGGCAGACATAGGGCAGATCACCGTGACAGCCGATACTTGGAGCCCGGGTCTTGAAAATACCGATGTCATGAAGCATGGCTGCTGTTTCTATGAATCCAAGGTCTGGGTTCAGGTGCCCAAGTGTCCGGGCAATGGCCAGGCTCTTTTGCACCACAAACCGGCTGTGGCCGACCAGTGTCCGGTACAGCGCCGTGTCAGGGGGGTAATAGGTCTCAATGACGGCCAGGGCATCAATCATGATGAGAGAAGGACACCTTCAATAAAGGGATCCAGGTATCCGTCCAGCACCTTGTCCACATCACCGATTTCAAAATCGATGCGGTGATCTTTTACCATCCGGTAGGGATGGAGGACATAGGACCGGATCTGGTTTCCCCAGGCAATATCATCCTTGCCGTCATGCAGGCTCTGCATTTTTTCATCGTGCTTGTCTTTTTCTAGCTGATAAAGCCTTGATTTTAAAACCTTTAAGGCAATTTCCTTGTTCCGGTGCTGGGAGGGTTCCTGCTGGCACTGAACCACTACGCCTGTGGGTAAATGGGTGATGCGGACCGCACTGCTCGTCTTGTTTACGTGCTGTCCTCCTGCACCGCTGGCCCGGTATACATCAATCCTTAAATCGGATTCATCAATATCAATAACGATTTCTTCTTTGATTTCAGGGTACACAAAGACCGATGCAAAAGATGTCTGGCGCTTACCGGCAGCATTAAAGGGAGAAATTCTGACCAGGCGGTGAACACCGGATTCAACTTTTAGAAAACCATAACAGTATTCCCCTGAGACACGCAGGGTTGCGCCCTTGATCCCGGCTTCATCACCGGGCTGGTAATCAATGACCTGGCATTTGTATCCTTTTTTGTCTATCCACCGGGTATACATTCGAAACAGCATTTCCGCCCAGTCCTGGGAATCCGTTCCCCCGGCACCGGCATTGATGGAAACCAGAGCATCCCTTGAATCATCCTCATGATCCAGCGTGATGGCTACGGAGAATTTTTTAATTTTCTTCTCAAGTGCTGCAACCAGCTCTGCCACTTCATGTTCACTTTCCTTGTCTGATTCTTCAGTGGCCAGTTCCAGCAGGGTTTCGGCATCTTCTATTTCTGAACAGATACTTTCAAAGGTTTGAATAAGATCTGAAATACGGGTTCTTTCTTTTAAAAGTAAAGTAGCATTGTCCGGATCATTCCAGAAGTCTTCTTTGGATATGATAAATTCAAGTTCTCTGAGGCGTTTTTGCTTGACATCTAAGTCAAAGATACTCCTTGAGTTTTTCAGCTTTGGTGTGGATGGATGATATGGTTTGTTTCAGTTCTATGCTCATTTTTTATTTCTCCCTAGACGGTTTATAAAAGGACGGTTTATTAAAGCGTTTTACCACAAAACAAAGAAAAAATGCAACCATTGCCGACCAGACAAAGACATCTCCATACCGGGTATAGAAACTTGTGCCCGTCAGTGCCGGCAAAGCCTGGACAACAGACTGGTCGGTGAAAAGCGCTGTTTCACGCAGGATTCTTCCTGCCGGATCAATAAATCCGGATATGCCGGTGTTTGATGCCCTGATAAGCGCCCTGCGGTTTTCAACTGCCCTGAATATGCTGATGGTAAAATGCTGTCTGGCAGCCGATGTAAACCCAAACCATGCATCATTGGTAATCGTGGTTAAAAACGTGGCTCCGTTTTTAACAAATCGGGATGCAATTTTAGGAAAGAGAATTTCAAAACAGACCAGGACCCCGGTTTTATGTTCATTGAATTCAAGGGGAATAAACGGGCTGGAGCCCGGGGAAAAATCCCCGGCCTGGGCAGTGATTTTTCCTAGAAATTGCAGATGTTTTTTAAAGGGAACATATTCCCCGAACATAACCAGGTGATGTTTATCATACTTCCCATTGACAGTGCCGTCCGGGTTGAACATATACGCCCTGTTGTAATAGAGGATTCTTTTATCCTGCCGCTCAAATGCAGGACTTCCCACGAGGAAACTGGTGTGTGAAGACCGGATGATCTGATTCACATGGGCAGTAAGGGGTGTGTCCAATCCGTAATAAAACGGCAGTGCGGTTTCAGGCCATACGATGAGATCCGGATTCTGACTTGCTGCCGCCCGGGTAAGGCGGTCATATTTTTCAATGGTCCGGGCTGCAAATTCGGCATTCCATTTGATATCCTGCATAATATTGCCCTGAACAATACCAATGACCGGGTGGGACGATTCTTTGATCCGGTCATCAATGATCCTGATTTTTTGTGAACCGTAAAAAAGAACACCCAGAACCAGTACCAGGGTATAAAATAAAGACAACAAAGAGATGATTCTCTGCTTTTTTTCCCAGGCCGTCCGGATCTGGGCTATAGAGGCATTGACCAGAACAAGGATAAAGGAGACACCGTAGACCCCTGAAAAATCAGCCATCTGTATCAACGATAAATTGGAATACTGGCTGTATCCCAGGGCACCCCAGGAAAATCCGGTCAGTGCATAAGTCCGTATATATTCAAGTCCGGTCCAGAGGCAGGCAGCCATCAGGGGGGATAAAACAGGATGGAAGTCTGCCTTTTTATAAAGTACGGTAAAGATTGCCGGATAAAGAGCCAGGTAACCGCAAAGCATTCCCAGGGCCAGCGCTGCAAGGGCCGGGTGCAAACCGCCATATACGGTCAATGTTGGGATAATCCAGTAAATCAGCGTGGAAAAATGAATTATTCCGGCAGTGAGACCGGAGAAAAAAGATTCTTTGAGCGTCATTTTCCGGATTGATACCAGTAAAGGAACCAGGGCAACAAATGCAAGGGCAGATAAACCGGTTTTTGGAAAAGAAAGCGTCAGCAGGCACCCGCTGACTAACGCCGGACTGTATTTCAATATCGTAAATCTGTTTTTTTTTCGAACCATTGTTTTTCTTTACTTAATTTTTTTTTCAAATTCTGCTATACTTATCACATTAAATTATCAAGTCAAATCATGAAGCCGATGCGGGGGCTCTTTATGGAAGACCATCATTTTATCAATGGTACAAAACTCAGAACCCTGGAAAACTCAGGCCGGGGGGATCAGTCCCTGAATGCAAAAGAGATGAAAACCATACTGGATTCCTCCCCTGCGGGCATCGCCATTGTAAAAGACAGAACCATTGGCTGGACCAACGACATCTTTTGTTCCATGCTGGGATATGATCCTGATTTTTTAAAAGGCCGGAGCACAAGGGTGATATACCCGGACCAGCTGGAGTACGACAGAGTTGGCAGGAATCTGTATTCCCATGTGGATCGGTATGGAAACGGCCTGATAGAAACAAAACTGGTCCGCAAAGACGGCACATCATTTGACTGCCGCATCCGGGCAAGAAAGCTGGATAATGAAAATCCATCCAAGGGCACCATTCTCGTAATTACAGATATTTCCGAGCTCAAGCTTTTGCAGGTTCAGCTTCAACAGGCCCAGAAGATGGAAGCCATCGGTGTTCTGGCCGGAGGAATTTCACATGATTTTAATAATATTTTAATGGGAATCCAGGGTCACCTGTCTTTGATGATGATTGATGTGTCTGCCGAAGATAAAGTGGCCAACCATTCCAAACATATCGGCCGTCTGGTTAAATCAGCTGCGGAATTAACCGGCCGGCTGCTTGGCTTTGCCCGGGGCGGCAAATACCAGATTACCAAAGTTGATATAAACGAACTGGTTGGAATGGCTTTGAATATTTTTAAACCCACCCGGAAAGATATTGATATTTTTGAAACCTATGACGAAAATTTATATCCGGTGGAAGCGGATCAATCCCAGCTTGAGCAGGTTTTTTTAAATCTGTTTATCAATGCTTCCCAGGCCATGCCCGAACCGGGCGAGATTCATATTCATACGGAAAATATTTTTATTGAGCAGGACCATAATTATCCGTTTGAAGTTCTGCCGGGCCGGTATGTCCGCATTACGGTAAAGGATACCGGTATCGGCATGGATATTGAGACCCAGCAAAAAATATTTGATCCGTTTTTTTCAACCAAAGAAGCCGGAGATAATAAAGGCAGGGGGTTAGGTCTTTCAACCGTTTTCGGTATTATTAAAAATCATGGCGGCTTTATCCTGGTGGAGAGCGAAAAATTCAAAGGAGCCAGTTTTAAAGTCTGTCTGCCGGCATCCAATAATATTGAATTAAAAGAGATTGCAGAGGAACCCCGCCCCTTTGATGAGATTCAGAAAGGGTACGAGACCATCCTGCTGGTGGATGATGAGCAGGAAATCATTAATGTCGGGAAAAATTTTCTGGAAAAATTGGGATATAAAGCCATCATAGCCCGAAACGGCCTGGAAGCTGTGGAAATATTCAGACTTTACAAAGATGAAATTGGCCTGGTTGTTCTGGATTTGATTATGCCGAAAATGGATGGCAAACAGGCCTTTTCAGAGATAAAAGAAATCAAGGGAGACGCAAAAATACTTATTTCCACGGGGTACTCGGTGGATGAAACGGTTGAAGGCTTTTTAAACCAGGGATGCCATGGTTTTATTCAAAAACCTTTTTCCCTGAATGAATTTGCCAGCGCCTTGAGAAAAATCCTCGACAAACCCGGAATATGAAATCCGAAGCTTAAATCCGGCTTGTGTACCAATTGATAAAATTTTAATAGTCTTGTTTTTCATCTGTTTGGCTGATGAGGAATCTATGAAATCTTATTTAAGAATCATTGTTTTCCTGTTTTTAACAGCCTGGTTCTCAGCCGGCACTGCCGGGGCACAGGGCATACTGGTTGTGGACGGGCGCGGGGGAAATCCCGGGGCAGCGAATCCGGATGACGACAACGGTGTTGCAGGCATTCAGCCGGCCGGCCGTACGTCTTCCGGTCGGACATACCGCGCAGATACCTGCCTGATCCGCCATACATTCAAAACACTTCAGTCTGCACTCCATGCACTGGACCGGCAATATCTAGCCGCAGGCGAAATCCGCATTACAGCCGTGCAGCCGCTCCGGGCAGATGACCCTTCTGTCCCTTCAGGTGTGTCCAGCCGTATTTATATTCGTCATAACCTGAATATTTATTCGGGCCGAACAGTTCCCGCCGTGATTGAAGGCGGCACAACAGCCGTCACCATCCGGGCCGATAATGTGATCTTGAATCATCTTGAAATCCGCCGGGCCGGATTTCGCGGAATTGATTACGCTGCCCCGCCGGGTGCGGTATTGTCCACGTCCTCATTGATTCAACCCCGCGGATTGGAACTTATTGATATTGACGTTCATGACAATGGTGCCACCGGTGTTTACCTGGCACCCGGACGAAATTTTTTAAAGATCCGCAAAAGCCGCGCCACTTCAAGTCAAAGACCCCGCATTGTCCGGAACCGGGGCAACGGCATCTTTATCAGCGGTCTGCATGGTATTACATATCCGGGCCTGATTCTGGCCCGGGCAGATATTTCCGACACCGATATCACCCATAACGGAGGACATGGTCTTTTTGCAGCCAATGAGGTGACGGTCAGTGTTCAGGACTCTCTTGTGCAGCACAACGGCCGCGTCGGTATTTCCCTGGTTCAGCATCCAAGAAACGTGGTGATACGCAGCAGCCGGATTCTGGACAATGATCTGGGAGGTGTCTGGATCCGGGATTCAATTGCCGGCACCGGAGGACATATTTCGGAACGGGCTCAGCTGATTGATAATGAGATTCAATTCAACCATCAGTTCGGTATCCGCCTGGAACAGTCCTGGGCCTGGATTACACAAAATAAAATTACCCGAAATCATGGAAACGGGATTGTTGCCGTACGGGGCAGCGATGTCACGATCAAACAAAACTGCACGATCAGTTCAAATGAACGAACCGGCATTGTGGTCCGGGACCACAGCCGTTTTCAGATGTCTGACGCCAGAGTGAACAATAACCGGCCTGTACTGCCCCCCGGAGCAACTGCAACTGGTGGACCGTATGCCCATGGCATTGTTGCGGCTGATGCAAATCCGTCCTTTATTACGTCATCACAAATTAAAAACAATGCCGATCACGGCATCATTGCCGATCATTCCACCCTGACCGTCAACCGGGCCACAACCATTGCAGACCATCCAACCCATTCCGGAATATCCAGCCGGAACCAGTCAGTGGTAAACCTTGATGCTGTTTTTATTTCAGAAAATAAATACCACGGAGTATATTCAGATCATTCAACCACGCACATTCGAAGATCAGAACTTGTTCTCAATGAAGAGAACGGTATCTTTGTCGATCAGACCAGCCGTCTGGATGCTGAAAATTCAGGATTCAGTCTGAATAAAGACAGAGGCATTGCCATCGGGAATCAATCCACCGCTCAAATCAGCCGGTTGTGCCGGATATTTTTAAATGAAAACGGGGGCGTGTCTGTGGATCATGCCGGCAGCCCTGTTCGCATCGCAGACAGCCATATCCGTTTTAACAAAGCCTTATCCCCCACTGGGCTGGGCATCGGTATTTCCATTACCAATCAGTCGAACCCGGTGCTGTACGGCAACACCATTACCAATAATGAATCCAGATTATCCGGCGGCGGTATCCGTATCGTAAATGCTCAGGCTGTTATCGGCGGAATGCAGCCCGGCCGGGAAAATCAGTTTTTGTTCAATGAAGCCAAAGACGGCATCGGCGGTGCTGTTGCCGTTTTCACCCCCACGGGTGATGTAGTGATTGAAAACAATTTCATGCTGTATAACACGTCTTTATCTCCCAATCCGTCCCATGGGCGCGGGGGTGCTGTCGGGCTTTATGCCGCCGGAACAACCACGGTCCACACGGTAAAACTGAGAAAAAATGTTATCCATAAAAATACGGCTGCATCTGCCGGAGGCGCCATTTCAATTAACAATATGAAAAGTGAAATCGGAGACGGTCAGGCCGCCAATGGTAACGACATACAAAAAAATGTTGCAGGTCGGACCCAGACTCTTGGTCTTCCCGTTCCCATGATTGTCGGCGGCGGCATTTATATTCACAATCAAAGCCTGTCCCTGCCCGTGAAAATCCTGAACAACAAGATCAAGGATAATCTCGGGACGGGCATTCACCTTCGCCGGGGCGGGCATCACAAGATCCGTTCCAATGAGATCACAGAAAACAGGCTGGGCCATGGCATTTCAATTACAGGCAACAGTGAAAACAATGAAATCGGTCCGGATAATCAGATTATTCATAATTTCGGAAGCGGTATTGCCGTGGGAACCGGCAGTTTAAAAAATAAAATCACGCAAAACCGGATCACGCAAAACGTAAAGGCCGGCATTGATCTTTACGGAAACGGCAACCGTGAAATTCCGGCCCCGATCTTTCATACACTTTCCGCAAGCAGGGTGACCGGCTCTGTTTTACCCGGAGCCCGGGGAAGTGTTGAAGTGTTTGAAGATGATGATCTGGAGGGAAAAACCTATATCGGCACTGCCGCGGTTCAGGGTGATGGAACGTTTTCCCTGGCAGGAACCTTTCAGGATTCAGGAAAAAAGGCAACCATCACCCTGACGGACAATGAAAATAATACTTCTGAATTCGGGCATATGGTGTTGAACCTGACCGTCCGGGGAGTGGCAGATGCCCGGGAAAATCAGAATCCCGGAAAAATTATTCCGTTTAATGACGATGATGACGGGAATCCTTTGGGTGCGGACTATCAAAATCTTGTGATTGACGGGGCGGCAGATCGTGATGATATGGCATTTTTAATGATTTCACGACTTCCCAACCGGCTTCACGGCGGACATGTTTATTTATCAATTTCTTCACCCATGGGCTGCCGGTTATTTGGGTGGGGCGGTCAAGTGCCCCTGCTGGGGCCGTCAGCAGGCATCCGTGAGTTCCCAGTTCCGGATACAGACATAAATAACGCCGGCCTGGCCCTTCACATGCTTGCCGAGGGGACCAAACCGGGAAGTCATGTGGTTTCTTTGATTTACCGGGACCATAACAATAAAGAGTCCGGCCGGGATGACGTTTTGTTAACAGTGGTCCGGGCCGATCTTTCCATGGGCATGGTGAATGATGCACTCGAACTTGATCCCGGAGGCCTGGTCTGTGTCAACTCTGATGATGATAACCGCAACAGTACCATTGATTTGTCGGATAGTACGGTTACCGGCGAAAATGATCTGATGCCGCTAACCATGAAGATTGAACCGGCCACACTTGCCGTGGGTTCCGTTACTCTTGATGCGGTTCAGGGTGCCGGCAATATCAAAGTATGGGCAGCACCGAACAAAACCGCTCAAATCTCTCTGCCCGCCACCTGGCCGGTGGCCGGTCTTCCCAATGTCCTTTATGTTGAAGGGGTTCAGGCCAGCAGTTCTGCACGGGACACCCTGCTTCGGCTGACCTACCGCTATGGCTCTGTTTCCCATGAAGACCGGGCCGCCATAACGGTTGTTGAGCCGGACCTGGATATTGCCGGTGTGGACGATTTACAAGAAGGGAATAAAGGCGGCCGGATTGTGCTGAACAATGATGATGACAACCAGGACGGCACAGACGACAACCGGAACACAGGAACAGTGAATAATGAAAATAATTTAACACAGATTTCTTTGAATTTAACCCCCGGACTGACTGCCGGCACCCTTGAGCTGGATGCCCCGGCAGGAAGAAATAACATCCGTGTCTGGCAAAGCCCCTCCAAAGGAACGCCTGTGCCGCTTCCTGCAACCTGGCCTGCCGGATCACAGCCATCGGTATTATATGTTGAAGGCTTTTCCACCAGTGCGTCACAAGGTGATATTGACCTTCGGCTTCGATACAATAATGGCGCTGCCTTTTGTGATGACCCGGTTAAATTAACTGTTTTTGCCATAAAATCCGTGACCTGGGTTGCCACGGCCACCAGCCCGATCACACCCAACACCACCCAGCCGGGCGGCGGATTCCGTATTTTCCCGGGAAAATTAACCCCTGCAGCAACCGCCACACAGGAGGCTGTCAATATTCAGGTGACCGTAACACCGCCGATGCCGGGCATTCCCGTTGCCATACGCAGTTTTGACGTGGATGATCCCTCAGCCTTCCGTGCCCCCATCGATGACGAGAGCAGGCCATCGGATAACCGGGACAGTCCCGTTGCCGGTACATTTGTTCCGGGCGGACCGCCGGGATCTCCGCTCGGGTTTACCAACAGTGCGGGTAGATACACCCGGTTGTTTTATGTGGGGTTCCGTCCCGGGGACAATTATAAAATTGCGGCAGGCTTGGATCCGGCACTTTTAAGAACAGCCTATCCGCGCCAGGGAGGGACTGCCGCTGTTGTTTATGATTCACAGAACAGAAGTTTTCCGGCAACAGGATCCCCCCCCTCCCAGACAATGATTTCAGACCTGCTCACCGTATGGCGCCATGTCCATGTGAATCTTTATGCAATGGCTGCGCCCACGGCAGCGCAAAATGACGTAATTTCGGGAACCATTGTTTCCGTTACCCCGCTTCCTGGCGGGATCAGTGCCCGGGTTCTGCTTGACCGGGAACTTCCCGGGGTGGAGGATCAGTATGAAGGGGGCATGCTGCGCGTGGGGGCAAGTGATTATACGGTTATCGGGCATCGTGATCCCGTGTTCAGTGACGAGGTGGTTACCATCCTGATCCGGGCAAGTCAGACATCGCCTGCGGCCGGGGCAGCCTATACCATCTGGGATGATGACCTTGTTCCGGCGGCCCCGGCACCAAGACCGCCGGTTGCCGCTGTCACACCCCCGGTTCTTTCACTGCTTCCGAACACGGCCCATATTGCCCCGGCGTTTAATGCCGCCTATGTTGATCCTGTCTTTATCCGGAATTCAATTGTGATACCGTTTTTAAAAAATGTTGATTCCGCCTCGGATCTGAGAACCGGCATGATTGCATTCATTACCAACAGCAATTCAACACGTTACTGGGAAGCCCATGTTGCCAGCGGATTTCAGTCCCGGACCTCAACAGATCAGGATCCGGATTCAGCCGGGCTGCTGGGCTGGAATATTCAAAACCCGGAAGGCGGGTCGGGAATTGTTGAAGGAGATACCTATAATTATGAAAATTATACCATGATTTACCAGGAAGTGCTGCGTGAATCCGGGAGCAATCAATCCCATGTGGTGGCCCATGAACTCGGGCACCAGTTTGAAGGACGGCACGGGGACGGCGGCCTGATGACCGTCCGCGGAGCCACCTTCCGATCCCTGAAGTTTACACCGCAAACCCTTTTAAGAATCAGAACCATACAAAAACCATGAAACAGACACAATGGACAACAGCTTTATTTTTAATCATTATTACCGCAGGCATCTGGTATGCTGCGGATCAGATATCCCGTAAGCCCGGTGTAAATGAAAAAGAAGACAGCACTCCTCCGGCCCGTTCAGACATTATCGTCACCATTGCTGATCAAATGGGAAAGGCGGTTGAAGGTGTTTCAATCACACTTCTGCCGGAGGTCCCGGACAGCCTTGAGTCGAATCCGGGCAAAGTTAAAGATGCTTTGTTGACGGACAAATCCGGGACCTGCCGGTTTGCCCATATCCCCGCAGGATTTGCAGTAATAGAGGTCCGGCATCACAACCGGTTGTACATGCGTCATGCAATTGAGATCAACCAGCCCTCCCATACGGTGTCTTTAACCCTTGCCCAAACCAAAATGATATTTCTTTCTGTTTTTGATTCCCAGGGGCAGCCGGTCAAAGAGGCCGGTATCATTTCAGCCCCGGTTCCCGTGGGCAGGGATCATTATCCGGAAGGGGTTACCGGAGAAAAGGGGCAGTTGATCGTTAACCATTTTCCCGACACCCTGCACCGGATTTATGCCGGATACAACGGGCAGTGGAGTTTTCTTGATCTGGCAAAAGGAAAAACATCTGCAAAACTGGTGTTGAAAGAGACTGCTGAGCGGATTATTCAGGCCAAGGACGATGCGGAAAACAGCGTAACGGGGTTTGAACTTACGGCCGGGTTATATCCGCACCGGTCCTGGGCTCTGGAAACGATAACCTTTACGGATAATGACCAGGACGGGCGCATATCCGTGCCCTTGAATTTAGCAGATACCTGGCTTTCAATTTCGGCAAATCCCCCTGAAAACCGATGGCAGGATCTGTATTCAAGTGCATACCTTGACCTGAGGCCAGCACAGCAAAACGGTCTGGTTACGTTCATCCGGCGACCGGAAGATGAGCAGTTAAGTTCCATGGTGCTGCTTTTTGATTCAGACACAGCTTCGGAAAAAGAACCGGAATCTTTTTTGGTGCGGATACAAGGAGATGATTTCAGTGCTGTCCGTGTCAATGAAATGTTGACCGGCGGCCGGTTTTCCATTGACCGTCTGCCGCCGGGTCCGGTACAGATCCTGGTGAATCAGGTGTTAAAAGATATGGTCTGGAAAGCCTGCATTGACCTTGAACCGGGAAAAACCCACAGGGTACAGGTACAGCTCTCCAAAGCTGCGCATCTTTCTCTTAAATTCGATATCAAAGAATTCCGGCAACTCCATGACCCTGTTCACTGGCGGTTTGAAACCATAGAGCCCGGATTTAAAAATGGGATTTCCCTGGTTAAGAACCAGACTGCCGTGGACAATGATATCTTTGAACTCAACGGCTTGCCTGCCGGACAGTTCCGGCTGGTTTTATCCGATTACAAGGGCAGGACCGGTGGTGCAACCTATCACCTGAATGCCGGTGAGCACCGGATTGAAACCCTGAGGGAATTTAAATCAACCCCCCGTTTACCCCGATCACCTGGCCCGTAATATAAGAGGCTTTTTCAGAGCAGAGAAAGGCTGTCAATTCTGCAACGTCCTGGGGTGTTCCCAGCCGCCCGGCCGGTATGGTGGCCACAATGGCATCCGTATCCAGTTTTTCCGTCATCCGTGTGTCGATAAATCCGGGTGAAACGGCATTGACAGTGATATTCCGGTTTGCCACTTCCCGTGACAGGGCCTTTGTGGCACCAATGAGCCCTGCTTTGGAGGCAGAATAATTGACCTGGCCGGGGTTCCCGGTCTGGCCTGCTGCAGACGTGAGATTTATAATCCGGCCGTACCGGTTCTTGATCATCTGTTTGATCACAGGTTTCGTCACATTGTAAAAACCGTTTAAGTTGGCGTCAATCACGGTCTGCCAGGCCTCTTTTTTCATCATGGCCAGCAGCCGGTCGTCCGTAATACCGGCATTGTTGATTAAAATGTCGATCCGGCCCTTTTCCTCTATAATGGCTTTCACCGCTTTTGCCGATGATTCCGTGCTGGCGACATCAAAGGGCAGAAGGGCACCTTGTCCGTTACTGCCAATGATATGTTCAAGCGTTTGGGTTGCTGCAGTTTCATCAGACAGATAATTGATATACACAAAACAGCCGGCCTTTGCCAGTGTCCGGGCAATGGCACGGCCAATGCCTTTTCCTGCGCCGGTGACAAGGGCAATGGATGTTTCCTGGGCCATGGTGCCTCCGTATTAAGGGGTTATAACGTGCATTCCCACTCAGTCCGGTTGATGTCAATTCCTTTATGAACACGGCCGGGCTAAGGGCATAATGTAATACAACTTTACAATACCGGGTTGGAATGGTATTTTCAACACATTGTTAGATGATCGATTTAACAGTATCATCAGGAGTTTTATATGAAGCAGATAGATATCCGGTTTGGCGATAACATTGAGACGACCGCAAAAGAAGACAATTCCTTTGACGAACTGTTTCAATCTGTCAATCCTATGTTTTGTTTTTCAAAAAGAATCTGGAAACCCCAGATGGATATGTTCGAAACAAGGAAGGAAATAGTCATTCAGGCGGCAATTGCAGGAGTGCACAGAGAAAATATCATCGTTGAAATCAGTGATAAGGCAGTGAAAATTTCCGGGAAGAGACAGTCCAGCCACCCGGAGCGGACAGCCACCTACCGGCTGGCTGAAATTCAGTTCGGTCAATTTGAACGCGTTCTCTATCTTCCCTGCGTGATTGATGTCAGCAAGGTGTCAGCCAAATTTCACAACGGGTTTTTAAAAGTCATACTGGGAAAATTATCAAGACCCGGCGAGGTGTTCCGATAAATTTAAATTAAGGAAAAAATTTCAAAAGGAACCAGACTAAAATGGATGATTTAAGACATCCCTCTTCAAAAATAACTTCAGACAATATTCCTGAGATTATCCCCATTCTGCCCATTGTGGATACCAATTTGTTCCCCAAAATGGTGCTGCCCCTGGTATTGATCAGAAATGAGGCAGTAGAACTCATTGATGAAGCCATGGCAGGCAACCGGATGCTGGGACTGCTGCTTTCCAAGCGGTCTGATATCGATTCCCGGCATACGGCAGATGACCTCCACCGGATCGGCACTGTGGCCATTATTTTAAAAATGTCCAAAATGGAAGATGACAAAGCCCAGTTGCTGATCCAGGGACTGAACCGGTTCCGGGTAAAAGAATTTTTACAGAACAAGCAGTACATGCAGGCCAGAATTGATGTGATGGAAAGCAAAAATGCGGACCGGAACAAAGAAAACAGGGCATTGATGGCCAATATTGTAGAACAGTATGAAAAAATCGTTGATCTGTCCCCCGGGCTTCCATCGGAAATGGGTCATATGATCAAATCCCTGCAGGAACCCAATGTCCTGGCCGATATGGTGGCTTCCACCATTAACGCGCCGGTTCTGGAAAAACAGAAAGTCATCGAGCTGCTGGATGTGACCAAGCGCCTGAAAAAAGTGACGCGGCTGGTCAATGATCAGCTGGAGATCCTGGAAATGGGATCAAAAATCCAGAACCAGGTCAAAGAGGACATGGACAAACGGCAGCGGGATTATTATCTGCGCCAGCAGTTGAAAGCCATAAAAGAAGAGCTGGGCGAGACCGATGACGAAAGTGTGGAAATAAAGGAGTACCGGGCCAAAATAGAGGATTCCGGACTGCCCGGGGAAGCATTTAAAGAAGCTGAAAGAGAACTGCTCCGGCTGTCCAGGATGCACCCGTCGTCTTCTGAATACGTGGTGGCGGCAAGCTATCTGGACTGGCTGACAACCCTGCCCTGGAATGAAAGCTCGGAAGATAAACTGGATATCGCCGATGCCAGAAAGATTTTAAACCAGGATCATTATGGCCTTGAAAAACCCAAAAAAAGGATTCTTGAGTACCTGGCCGTCAGAAAGCTAAAAGATGATTCAAAAGGGCCGATTCTCTGCTTTTCAGGGCCGCCGGGAACCGGAAAGACTTCCCTTGGAAAGTCTATTGCCAGGGCGCTTAACAGGGAATTTGTCCGGATTGCCCTGGGCGGAGTTAAGGATGAAGCGGAAATCCGCGGCCACCGGCGGACCTATGTGGGGGCACTGCCGGGACGAATTATTCAAAGCCTTCGCAAGGCCGGAACCAAAAACCCGGTCTTTATGCTGGATGAGATAGACAAGGTCAGTTCTTCCTATCACGGTGATCCGTCTTCCGCTCTGCTGGAGGTGCTGGACCCGGAGCAGAATTTTTCGTTCACCGATCATTATCTGGATGTCCCCTTTGACCTGTCCGACGTGATTTTTTTAACCACAGCCAATGTCCTGCATACCATTCCGGCACCTCTTCAGGACAGGATGGAAATCCTGGAATTAAACGGATATACGGAAGAAGAAAAATTAAAAATTGCCACCCGGTATCTGGTACCCCGCCAGCGCGAGGCCAACGGACTTACATCCACCCAGATAAAAATTACATCCGGGGCAATTAAAAAAATTATTTCAGGATATACCCGGGAATCGGGCTTAAGAAATCTTGAACGCCAGATCGGGGCGGTATGCCGGTGTGCTGCCGCTCAAATAGCAGAAGGACTAGCCGAGGATCTTGTGGTCCGGCAGACAGATCTTCACGAGATTCTCGGGCCGCCGCCCAATATGCCGGATGCCGCTTTGCACATTGACAATCCCGGCGTTGTGATCGGTCTTGCCTGGACGCCCTATGGCGGAGAGATTCTGTTTATTGAAGCGGTGGCCATGAAAGGCGGCAAAGGTCTAAGTCTTACCGGCCAGCTCGGGGATGTCATGAAGGAATCCGCAAGCACTGCTTTGAGCTATATCCGGGCCAATACAGAGACTTTAGAGGTGGATGATGCGTTCTTTACCAACCATGATCTTCATGTCCATGTGCCTGAAGGATCCATTCCCAAAGACGGGCCTTCAGCCGGTGTGGCCATGCTGACCTGTTTAACCTCCCTGATGACCGGACGGCGGGTGAAAAAACGGCTGGCCATGACCGGAGAAATCACTCTGAGAGGAGAGGTTCTGCCCGTAGGAGGAATCAAGGAAAAAGTCATTGCAGCCCACCGGGCAGGTATCCGGACCATCATCCTGCCGCAGTGGAATCAGAAAGACATGGAAGATATACCAGATCATATCAGGGACTCGGTTGAATTTCATTTCACCGGCAAGATGAAAGAAGTACTGGAGCTGGCACTTGAGTAGTTTGTTTATTGGCTAATCATTTAATGGTTGCGGAGATGCGTTTTTGAAATTAAAAATTGAGATCCTGGTTTTTTGTTCCCTTTTAGCATTTGGATGTTCCTCCCGGTTGGATGCCACCTATGACACATACCACATCCCGCCGTCAAAATCCTCCACCTATAAACCACCACCTCCTTCTTCCAGGGGCCAAAAAACCGCGGCAACCCAGAAACCATACAGGGTCGGAGGGGTCAAGTACACACCCATCAACAATGCCACCGGCTTCATTCAGACCGGCAAGGCATCCTGGTACGGCAGAAAATTCCACGGCCGCAAAACATCCAACGGTGAGCGTTACAATATGTACGAGATGACGGCAGCGCATAAAACATTGCCCATGAACACCTGGGTCAGCGTCCATAATCTTGAGAATAACAAAAAGATTGTGGTGCGGATTAATGACAGGGGGCCCTTTGTTTATGGCCGGATTATCGATCTGACATATAAAGGGGCCAGCCGATTGGGCATTGTGGGGCCGGGCACGGCAAGGGTCAGGATAACGGCACTGGGAGAGGCTACATCCTATTCCAAAAAGACACATGATCCGGTAACGTTTAAGCCTGTTGATTACTGGAAAGGCAATTTTACCGTCCAGGTGGGCGCGTTTCAAGTCAGATCCAATGCAGAACAATACCGGTATAAATTGTCCAGATCGTATAAAAACGCTCACATTAGCACCTTTACAGATGACCGGGGAACCTTTTACAGGGTGAGAATCGGCGGGTTTACAAATTTGAACCAGGCCGATGCATTCAGTGAAAAACTGATCGGGCAGGGATTCGGCAGTGCATTTGCCGTGGCAGAGTAGACCATGACCAGGCCTGTTGTTTTTCTGGACCGGGACGGTGTTATCAACATTGATTCTGCTGATTATATTAAAATACCGTCCGAGTTCCACTTTATTCCAAACAGCCCGGAAGCCATTGCCCTGCTCTGCAGAAACGGGTTTGACATTATTGTGATTACCAACCAGTCCGTGATCGACAGAAAAATGGCTGACCGGAAAACATTGGAAGCCATTTTTCAAAAAATGAAAGACGGGGTTGCAGGCGCCGGCGGCCAAATCAAGGATGTTTTTTATTGTCCGCATCTTCCCACGGCCGGCTGTAAGTGCAGAAAACCGGAACCCGGTTTAATCCATAGCGCGCAAAAGGCTTACGGCCTGGATCTTTCAAAAACCATCATGGTGGGAGACAGTGCTAAGGATATTGAGACAGCCGTTGCGGCAGGATGCAGAACATCTGTTCTGGTCCGGACCGGCAATGGAAAAAAAGCCATGGGTCAGCTTGAAAAAAAGAATATCCTTCCGGACCATGTGGCAGCAGATCTTTATGAAGCAGCCTGCTGGATTATCACCCATTGCATCTGACCCATGATTACCATCAAAGGCATTTTAGAGCGGCTCACCTTTCAGAATCCTGAAAATCATTATACTGTGGCCCGGCTCAGGATTGCAAAAATCAATGATCCCGTGACCGTCGTGGGTCACCTTGCAGGCGTTTTTGAAGGCGAGAGCCTGGAACTGTCAGGCAAATGGACAACCCACCCCAAATACGGCGATCAGTTTACCGTTGACTCGTATACCGTGATTTTACCGGCCACTGTTTCCGGCATTCGAAAGTACCTGGGATCCGGAATGATTAAAGGGGTCGGCCATTCTCTTGCTGAAAAGATCGTGGATTATTTTGGCGAGCAAACCCTGGATATTATTGAAAACGAGCCAAAAAAACTCATGCAGATCCCGGGTATCGGAAGAGCAAAACAAGCCATGATTGAAGATGAGTGGAACCGCCACCATGCCGTACGCCGGGTCATGCAGTTTTTGCAGGAAAAAGACGTGGGCGTTGTCCATGCTGCTGAGATTCTGAAAACATACGGGTCAAAAACCCTGGATGTGCTTGAGCACGACCCATATCTTCTTGCCCGGGATGTACCCAAGGTCGGATTTTCCATCGCAGACAGGATCGCTTCACAGGCAGGGATTGAACCGGATGACGAAAGAAGGCTCCAGGCCTGTCTGCTTCATGCGCTGCTTCTTTCTGAGCAGGATGGCCACGTTTTCAGCCTCCAGGCAGAGCTGTTTGAGATCTGTGCGAAAATCTCGGGTGTCAATTCAGAAAAATTTGATCCTGTCCTGGCATCTTTAACAGACCAGGAAGAAATTGTTGTTGAAACAGACGACCCCCAAAACAACCGGATTTATCTGTCCCGGCTTTTTCAGGCTGAAACCGGCATTGCATCCAGAATAAAAGCCATCCTTTCCATGCCGGTAAAAAACCGGGAAGTGACCAGCGAACAGATTCTTGAACGGGTCCTGGCCCGGCTGGCCGTTAAATTGTCCAAAGAGCAGTTAACAGTGGTGAATAAGGTATTGCAGGAAAAAATCGTTGTCATCACCGGGGGGCCCGGAACAGGAAAGACCACGCTTATCCGTGCGATATGCGAGGTCTATGCCATGCAGCGCCGGAAAGTTGTTTTAGGCGCCCCCACGGGCCGGGCTGCCCGAC
>JBNKNP010000384.1:0-2966 GCA_050293905.1 Desulfobacteraceae bacterium
ATTTTTTTTGCGTCTCCTTGAATCACACCGATACCGGTGCCGGCCAGTCCTGGATCAATCCCGACAATTTTGATCATAGATACGCACGAACTATTTTAAACTTTTTAATTTTTGAGCCGCATATTCGGCTTCCTGGGAACCGGGAAATTTTTTTAACAATTCTTTTAGAATCAACCTGGCATTGGCATCCTCGCCAAGTTCTGCAAATGCATACCCCTGCTTTAGCCTGGCGGCGGCCAGCTTGTTGCTGTCTTTGTATTTTTCCAGCATTTTCTGGTATTCGAGAATGGCTTCGGCAAACCTTTTTTCAACATAATAACTGTCGGCAATCCAGTATCTGGCGTTGTCGGCATTTTTTGAATCCGGGTATTTGGTAATAAAATTTTCAAATTGAATCCGGGCGTTTTCCATATCTCCGTTATCAAAAGCAGCTTTGGCTGCTGTATATGCATTTTGTTCAGTATCTTTGGAATCGGCCTGGGGCGGACCGGCCGGTTCATCAGCTATGGTACCGGCGGTGGGTTCAAACCCCATATGTTTTTCAATATTAATCACTTTCTCATAATTTTTTGAGATTGCATTGTCCAGCCGTCCCAGCTGGATTTCCATCTCCTGCATCTCTTTCTGGCTGAATTCGTCAAACCGGTAATTGACTTCCTGTACAGCGCCCTGAAGTATCTGGAGTTCCTGTTTCAACACCTGAATATCGTATTTGAGCTGGGCATATTCATCCTTACTGATAATCTGACCATCTTTTAATCTATTTTTGATGGTTTTAAGATCATTTTGAACCAAAGACTGCTTTTCCAGCGTATTCTGCCGGGTATTTTCCTTTTCAATGGCTGCTACCCTGCTTTCAAGTACCGTATAATTCTGGGATTCAATACACCCGAAAAATGATAGCAGGACCATGACCAAACAAAGATATCTGATCTTCATATAGATAACTCCAACAAGAAAGATCTCAATGATCCAGGCGCGATGCATCGCGCCTGGATCAAATATAAAGGGGTGTCAAAAAATGATTAATCCACGGCAAAATGTGCCCGCCGGTTCAACCGATAAGCATCTTCGGTTGTGCCCATCACCTTGGGACGTTCTTCACCGTAACTGATCGTGCTCAGCCGGGATTCCGCGATTCCAAGGTTCACCAGGTATGCTTTTACCACAGATGCCCGTCGTTCACCCAGTGCCAGGTTGTACTCTGTTGTTCCGCGCTCATCACAATGCCCTTCAATGGTTGCGGTTTCACTCAGGTTAGCCATGAGCCAGGCCGCCTTGGCTCTTAACAGTGTTACAGCGGTTGCGTCAAGATCTGAGCTGTCATAGGCAAATAAGACATCCTGATTTAAAAATTCATCCTTTGCCCGGGCCATGGCATCCTTCATTGCCTGTTCTTTGGCCATCTGCTCATCTATTTTCATCTGATTGAGCCGATCTCTTTCCATTTGAGCTTTTGCCTGCATATCTGCTTCCAGATCCTGCTGGTCCTGAATGGCTGCTTCATCCGTCACCACGGTTTTCTTTGAGCATGAGACCGTTAAAAAAAGAACGGAAACAAGGATTGCCATTGCCAGATTCATCCACACGTTGCGTTTCATCACTTTTCTCCTTTATTTCATATTATTGATAAATATAATCAATTTTCCATATTTAACGACGATGACCAGTCCGGCTGGGTCTGCCGCCCTTTCATCCTTAAAAGCTGGCGCTGATCGGTTCCGGATGCATTCATCACAAAAAGCCGGGAGATTCCCCCGTTCCGGGTTGATGAAAAGACCAGCATGCTGCCATCCGGAGACCAGCAGGGATCCTCATTATCTCCTGCATTCACGGTTAATTGAACAGGCATGCCCGAATCAATATTGATGACAAAAATATTAATCTGATTATCTTCTATGCCGACGTAAGCAATTCGTTTACCATCGGGCGACCAGGACGGGGATGTGTTATGATTCCCTTTAAAGGTCAATCGCCGCACTGCCCCGGATTTCAGATCCTTGATATAAATCTGGGGACTGCCATGGCGCCTTGAGGCAAACGCAATTTTTTTGCCATCCGGTGAAAAGCTCGGAGACACATCAATTCCCCAACTTTCTGTTATTCTTTTAATAATTTCTCCCTGCCGGGTCAACAAATAAATTTCCGGATCATTGGAAAATGTCATTGAGGCGGCAAGATTCAACTTCCCGGGTACCCAGGCCGGCGAGCTGTTGGTTCCCTTATAATTAATGATTGTCCCAAGTTTTCCTTCAAATTGCTCGATAAATATCTTGGTCCCGCCTTTTGCAAAAGAAACATAAGCCAGCCATTTTCCGTCAGACGACCATGCCGGAGACAGGCTGATGCTTTTATGGCTGGTAAACCGCTTGACATTATGGCCGTCAAAATCACAGGTAAAAATTTCCTTGTTGCCGTTTACGGTTGAAACAAAGGCTATTTTTGAACTGAACACACCACGTTGGCCCGTAAGGACAAGTGAGATATCACTGCAGAATTTATGGATAATTTCCCGGATCTGATATCGTTTGCCCGTGTAAATATTTCCCACAACCAGACTTGATTTAAATGTGTCAAAAAGCCGAAGCGCAATGGACACATTGCCCAGGATATCTTCTTCAATCTTGCCGGTGACCAGCAGTTCCGCTCCGATCCCGGTCCAGTCCCTGAAATTTATTTCAGGCAGAGAGACACCTGTCTTGGCAGGATCAGCCAGAAAGGCCATGGGGTTCATGGGCTTAAGATATCCGGTGAACGCCAGCGCGTCTTCTAATATCTGTTGTGCAGCCCTTGCATCTTCGATCTCCAGTGAATTACCCCGGGTTACCATGAATTGTGTCACGGCAATGGGGGTTTTTCTTAAAAACGGATTATTGATATTGATATAAGTAATGTCTTTTGCATTTGCCAATGGCTGAACACCGGGTGCTGTTTGAAAAAGCAGTACGGCAAGGCACAGCCAGATC